>CBJNAS010000361.1:0-3768 GCA_966434565.1 uncultured Phenylobacterium sp. | reverse complement strand
GGACGATGATCTTGACCGCGGGATCGGCGACCAGTTGGGCGAGGCCGTTCACAAGCCCCTCGCGCACCGCGTGGCCCAGCGCGTTCACGGGCGGGGAATCGACCAGGAGAAGCCCGGCGTCGTCCTGCAC
This sequence comes from uncultured Phenylobacterium sp., assembly GCA_966434565.1. Lineage (GTDB taxonomy): Bacteria > Pseudomonadota > Alphaproteobacteria > Caulobacterales > Caulobacteraceae > Phenylobacterium. The sequence goes on along the minus strand of CBJNAS010000361.1, from coordinate 3,638 downwards.
TTCGGTCGAAACGACTTGATTAATCAACGGCATCTACGGAATCCCCTGTCCAGGCGCGCCGGCTCGATCCCCGCTGGCGCGCCCACCAAGCGGCTGTGCTCGAGGGTGTCAAGAAAACGGCCGCCGTGCAGCCTATCCATCGCACTTGTGTAGTCTGCCGGGCAGTGGGGCGGAAGCGGCGCGGGCCGCCCCCCCTCGTCGCGCTCACGGTTGACGCCGGAACGAATGGCGTCCGACCGGCGTGCCGCCGGGCCGGACGCTAGAAGTCCGCGCCCAGCAGCACCACGCCCTGGCTGGAGAGCGCTCCGCCGTTGCCCTGGGCCAGGGCGACCTTGGCGTTGGCCACCTGGCGTTCGCCGCACTCGCCGCGCAGCTGGCGCACGCCCTCGATGAGGGTGAAGAGCCCGTACATGCCCGGGTGCACGCACGAGAGGCCGCCGCCGTTGGTGTTGACCGGCAGCTCGCCGCCGGGCGCGATGCGCCCGCCTTCCACGAACTGGCCGCCCTCGCCCTTCGGGCAGAAGCCGAGGTCCTCGAGGAACAGGATCGTGTTGATGGTGAAGGCGTCATAGAGCTCGACCACGTCGACGTCGGCCGGCCCGAGCCCCGCCGCCGCGAAGGCCCGCGCGCCGCATTCGGCCAGGCTCGTGCGGGTCAGGTCGGGCATGGACGAGATCTGGGCGTGGCTCGTCCCGCTGGCCGCGCCGAGCACGGCGATCGGCTTGGCGCCCAGGTCGCGCGCACGGTCGGCGCGGGTCATGACGATCGCGGCGGCCCCGTCGGTCACCAGGCAGCAGTCGAGGGTGGACAGCGGATCGGAGACCATGCGCGCGGCGAGGTAGTCGTCGAGGCTCAGTGGATCGCGCTTCAGCGCCTCGGGATTGAGCTGGGCCCAGCGCCGCGCCGCCACCGCGACCTCGCCGAGCTGCGCCTTGGTGGTGCCGAACTCGTGCATGTGCCGCGCGGCCGCCAGGGCATAGCTGCTCACCGGGCTGACCGGCTGATAGGGCGCTTCGTAGGGGTAGGGCTGCGACGTCCGCGAGAGCTTGCCCGAGGCCGACGCCTGGTTGCTGCCGAAGGCGATCAGCGCGACGTCGATCAGGCCCGCGTCGAGCAGCCAGGCGGCGCGCTCGACGTAGCTCTCGAAGACGTTGCCGCCGGTGCGGCTGTTATCGAGCACCTTGGGGTTGACCCCCAGGTACTGCGCGAACTGCATGCCGCCGCCGAAGGTGTCGGCGGAATGGGTCATGAACAGCCCGTCCACGTCGGCGAAGCGCAGGCCCGCCTGGGCCAGGGCGTCGCGCGCGGCGACCGCTGCGAGCTCGATGGGCTCGTAGCCGGGGGCGCGGCCCAGGCCGAAGGTTCCGACGCCGACGATGGCGGTGCGGGCGCGGGGGAAGCTGCTCATCGGCCGTCCTCCACGGGCCGGAAGACGACGAGGGGACCGTCCTCGGCGGCAGCGATCTCGGCGCGCACGGCCATGCCGATCCGGACCGCGTCCGGCTCGACGCCTTCGACGCGGCTCATCATCCGCGGGCCTTCCGCGAGGTCGATCAGCGCAACGTTCAGGCTGGGCTCGGGGGGGCGCTTGCGCACCACGGTCGTCGAATAGACCACGCCGCGGCCGCTGGCCGCGACCCACTCCAGGGGCTCCGCCGTCCCGGGAGCCGTCACGCGCGGCGGAAAGACATAGGCGCCGCTGCCCACGGCGCGCTGGATCATGAACCGGCCGGCCTCGAGGTGGGCGCGGAATTGAAGGTCGGGGCCGCCTTGGGGGGCGTCGTCAGTCATGCATCGTCCTCTCAGCGTGAGCGTCTCGGTCGCCGCCCGCCACTCTGCCTACACCCGCCCGCGCGCGGGGTCGCTCCACCGGAAGCGCGCTCCCTTCACACGCCTTCGCCGGCCGGCGAAGCGGCGCCTCGCCGGCTCGGAGAAATATCGCGTTTGCGATGCGCCCGGCGCGAAAGCTTGGCGTGCGTTGGCGCTTTGAACCCGGAGTTCAAACGCCTTCTACAAGAGCGGGCCGCGCACGGTCGCCCGCGCCCTGTAGTCTGGCCCGTGCCTGCGGGAGCCGCGCTACCGCGTGTTTCGGGAGCCGACATGACCACGCAGAACGCCGTGGACGAATACGACATCATCATCGTCGGCGCGGGGTCCGCAGGTTGCGTCCTCGCCGACCGGCTGAGCGAAGACGGCCGCCGCCGCGTGCTGCTGCTCGAGGCGGGACCGCCGGACAGTAACCCGCTGATTCACATGCCGCGCGGCTACGGACGCACCGTGTGCGATCCCGACCTGATCTGGGCCTACCCGACCGAGCCGGACCAGCATCACCCCGCCGCGCGCAGCCACGTCTGGATCCGCGGCCGCGGGCTCGGCGGCTCCAGCTCCGTGAACGGCATGATCTATGTCCGCGGTCAGCGGGAGGACTATGAGGACTGGGTGGCGGCTGGCGCGACGGGGTGGGGGGCCGGGGAGATGGCGCGGGCCTTCGAGGCGGTCGAGCGGGTGCTCCCGGTCGGCCTCCAGGATCGCCAGACGAGGTTCGCCGAAGCCGTGCTGGCCGCGGGCGCCGCAATCGGGGTCCAGGCGCGAGCCGGACGACACGCCGTCGACGGCGAAGGCCTCGGGCCGACGCCCTGCAACATTTATGGCGGCCGCAGGATGAGCGCGGCCCGCGTGTTCCTGGGCCGCGCCCGCGGCCGGGCGAATCTGCGGATCCTCACCCAGACGCGGGCGACACAGCTGCTGGTCGAGAGCGGCCGGGCGGTCGGCGTCGCCTGCGGCGAGCGCCGCTTCCGGGCGCGCGCCGAGGTGATCGTGACGAGCGGAGCGCTGGAAAGTCCCGCCCTTCTGCAACGCTCCGGGATCGGTCCCGGGCCGGTGTTGCAGGCCGCCGGCGTGCCGGTGCTCCATCACCTGCCGGGGGTGGGCGCCAATCTGCGCGAACACAAGCTCGTCATGCTGCAGCATGAACTGAGGATCGCGGCGAGCGAGAACCGGGCGCTGACCGGCCTGGGCCTCGTCGGCAGCGCGCTGGCCTACGCCTTGGCGCGCAAGGGGCCCCTGGCGCGGACCTACGACCTGAACGGCTTCGTCCGCAGCCGCCCCGACGTCGAGCGGCCCGACGTGCAGCTCACCATATCCGCCTTCTCGCTCGACATGAGCGCGCCGCGGCCGACCGTGGAGCGGCGGCCGGGGATGCAGATGTTCGGCTATCCCCTGCGTCCAACCAGTCAGGGCGAGGTGGCGATCACCTCGCCCGATCCCGCCGCGCCGCTGCGCATCCGGCCGAACTATCTGGCGACGGAGCATGACCGTCGCATCACCGTCGACATGGTGCGGCTGATGCGGCGGCTGGCGGCCCAAGCTCCGCTGGCTGGCCTGATCCGGTGCGAGACCTCCCCCGGACCGGCGATGACCGATGAGGCCGAGTCCATCCTGGCGGCGGCGCATCGGGACACCACCTGCGCCCACGCCGTGGGCACCTGCCGGATGGGCGCCGACGCCGACGCGGTCACCGACCCGCGCCTGCGGGTGCGGGGCGTGGAGCACCTGCGCGTGATGGACTGCTCCGTCATGCCGACCCAGGTCTCCGGCAACACCAATGCGCCGGTGATGGCGATGGCCTGGCGCGCGGC
>CBJNAS010000360.1:0-3787 GCA_966434565.1 uncultured Phenylobacterium sp. | reverse complement strand
TCGGCGTCCACCGTCTCGCCGCACAGCCGGCCGGGCATCTGCCGCACCAGCTTCTCGCGCGTGGCGAAGAGGCCGACGTAGGGGCCGCCGAAGTTCAGCGCATTGCCGATCGACTGGCCCTCGGCCACGGCGATGTCCGCGCCCATTGACCCGGGCGACTTCAGGAGGCCGTAGGAGACCGCCTCCGTGGTGACCACGATCAGCAGGGCGCCGGCGGCGTGCGCCGCCTCGGCGATCTTCGTCGCGTCGGTGGCGGTCCCGAAGACATTGGGCGTCTGGACGACCACGCAAGCCGTCTCCGCGTCGATTGCTTCCAGCACTGCGGCCTCGGCGTCGATGGCGGCCGGCAGGCGGACGATGTCCATGCCCTCCGCGTGGGCGATGGTCTGGGTGGTGGCGGCATAGTGCGGATGCAGGCCGCCTGAGAGGATGGCCTTCTCCCGCCGGGTGACGCGCTGGGCCATCATCACCGCTTCCGCGCAGGCGGTGGAGCCGTCGTACATGGAGGCGTTGGCCACGTCGAGGCCGGTCAGCGCCGCGACCTGGGTCTGGAACTCGAACAGCACCTGCAGCGTGCCTTGGGCGATCTCAGGCTGATAGGGCGTGTAGCTGGTCAGGAACTCCGAGCGCTGAATGATGTGGTCGACGCTTGCCGGCACGTGGTGGCGATAGGCGCCCGCCCCGCAGAAGAACGGCCCGGCGCCGGCGGCGCGGTTCTTCGCCGCCAGCCCGGCCAGCTCCCGCTCCACCTCCAGCTCGCCGGCGTGAAGCGGCAGGTCGAACAGGTCCTTGGCGCGGGCGGCCGGGGGCACGTCACGGAACAGGGCGTCCACGTCGGGCGCGCCGATCACCGCCAGCATCTCGGCGCGGTCGGCAGGGGTGAGGGGGAGGTAGCGCATTCAGATCTCTCTTCCGCTCTGGCGCGGTCCTTCAAACGCCCCCACAGTCCGCTTCGCGGACAGCTCCCCGGGGGTGGATCGGCGCGTCGCGCCGAGAGGGAGGGGGCGTTCAGTCACAGGTCAAAGGCTTTGCAGGTAGGCTTCGTAGGCGGCGCGGTCCATCAGGGCGTCGAGCTCGGCCGGATTAACGAGCTTGAGCTTGGCGAACCAGCCGGCCGTCTCGGGTGAAGCGTTAACGGTCTCCGGCGCGTCGGAGACCTCCCCATTGGCGGCCACGACCTCGCCGGAGACCGGCGCGTAGACGTCGGAGGCGGCCTTGACGCTCTCGACCACGGCGAAGGCGTCGCCGGCCTTCACCTTGCGGCCGATTTCGGGGACCTCGACGAAGACGACGTCGCCCAGCTGCTCGGCGGCGTAGGCGGTGACGCCGACCGTGGCCACGTCGCCGTCCAGCTCGACCCATTCGTGGTCCTTGGTGAAGCGCATCATTTCCCTCGTTTCCTGATCAGAGCTTGCGGACGTAGCGGTGCGCCACGAACGGGGTTTTCACGACCTCGCAGGCCTGGGCCTTGCCGCGGACGATGACCTGGAGCCGCGTCCCGGGCTCGGAATGCAGCGGTGGGACGAAGGCCAGCGCGATCCCCTGCCGCAGGCTGGGCGAGAAGCCGCCCGAGGTGACCTTGCCGATCAGCTTGCCGGTCTCGTCGACCACCTCGGCCCCCTCGCGCGCCGGCGCGCCCTCCCGCACCTTCAGGCCCACGCGGACCCGCGCGGGTCCCTGCGCCTGCTCGCGCAACAGCCTGGCCGCGCCCGGAAAGTCGGCCGCCTCGCGCCGCCGGCGCGCCACCGCGAAGCCGAGGTCGGCCTCGATCGGCGAGACCGTCTCGTCCAGGTCATGGCCATAGAGCGGCAGCCCCGCCTCCAGCCGCAGCGAATCCCGCGCGCCCAGGCCGATCGGGCGCACGCGCTCGTCGGCCGAGAGGGCGTTCCACACCGCGATCGCGGCGTGGCGGGGAACGGAGATCTCGTAGCCGTCCTCGCCGGTGTAGCCGGAACGCGAGACAATCAGCTCGACGCCGAAGCCGGTCATTGCGCGCGCCTCCATGAAGGCCAGCGTCACGGCCCCGGGAACATGGCGCTCCAGGACGGCGGCCGCCTTGGGGCCCTGCAGCGCGATCAGCGCGCGGTCCTCCAGGCGCTCGACCTCCGCCTCGCCCGCCAGCGCCTCGGCAATCAGGTGGTAGTCGTTCTCCTTGCAAGCCCCGTTGACCACGACGAACAGGCCGTCGTCGTCCGGCCGGGCCGCCATCAGGTCGTCGACGATCCCGCCCTCGGCGTTGAGCAGGACGGAGTAGCGCTGCTTGCCGGCCTTCAAGCCTTTGAAGTCGCCGGGCGTGAGCTTCTCGAAGGACGCCAGCGGGTCGGGCCCCCGCAGCCTCGCCTGGCCCATGTGGCTGACGTCGAACAGGCCCGCATGCTCGCGGGTCCAGAGGTGTTCCTTCAGCACGCCGTCCGCATACTGCACGGGCATGTCGTAACCCGCGAACGCCACCATCCGCGCACCCAGCGCCACGTGCGCCTCGGTGAGGGGGGTGGTCTTCAGGACCTTGTCGACAGGTGTTGCTGGCACTTGGACGGACTCCGGCTGATGATCAGCGACCCCGCCGGAACGCCTGTTCCGGGCGTCGCGCCCCCGCTGTCCTTGGGCCTGAGAGATTTCGGACCGGCCGGTGGTTCGGCCGCCCTCTGCTCCTTCGGCGAGCCGGCTCGCTGTGTTTCAGGCGGCCGGCTGCTTTCCAGCGTTCATCAGCTCCTCGCGGTCCTTTTGCCTGAGCGTTTCCGGGGCGGTTGCGCCTTCGGCTCCGGAGCGAATCCGATCTCTCCCGCGAGAGTCGCGCGAAAGGTGGGCGATGGGGGCGGGGGAGTCAACGCGGGAATTCGGCGTCAACGTGCTAGGCGGCGGTCATGCGGCGAATGTGCGCCGTGCTGCACAAAATCACGAGTGTCCGACTACATCCGCTCCGGAACCGCGATCCCCAGCACGTCCAGCGCCTGCTCCAGCTGCCGGAGCGTCGCCTGCGCCAGGGTCAGCCGACTGGCGCGCACGGCGGGCTCCGCCTGCAGGATCGGGCAGGCGGCGTAGAACTTCGAGAAGCTCTGCGACAGCCGGTAGGCGTGCTCGGCCACCGCATTGGGCGCGTATCTGTCGTAGGCCTCGGTCAGCGCCGCCTCGAAGGCGTCCAGCGTCAGCGCCAGGTCCCGCTCGGCGGGCTCGGCCACCACCACCGGCCCGGCCTCTGCGGCCTCCTCGCGGGCCTTGCGCAGCAGCGACTTCACCCGAACCGCCTGGTAGAGCAGGTAGGGGCCGGTCTTGCCCTCGAAGCTGGTGAAGCGGTCGAGGTCGAAGACGTAGGAGGTGCCGCGGAAGTTCTGCAGGTCGGCGAACTTCAGGGCCGCCACCGCCACGTTCTGGGCGATCTCCTCGAACTCGGCCTCCGGCAGGTTCTCGCCCAGCCCCGCCTCGTGCAGCCGCTCGCGCGCCTTCTCCCGGGTCATCTGGATCAGGTCGTTCAGCTTCAGCACCCCGCCTTCGCGGGTCTTGAAGGGCTTGCCGTCGGTCCCGTTCATGGTGCCGAAGCCGATGTGCTGCAGCTGGCCCTCGGTCGCGTAGCCGGCGAGATAGGCCGCGCGGAAGACGATCTCGAAGTGGTCGGCCTGGCGCTGGTCGACGCAGTAGACGACCAGCTCGGGATCGAAGCTCTGCTGGCGGTCGAGGATGGTGGCCAGGTCGGTGGTGCCGTACATGGCCGAGCCTTCCGACGATACCACCAGCAGCGGCGGCAGCTCGCGCTTGTCGTCGGGGCGCGCGACCCGGACGATCTTGGCCC
>CBJNAS010000359.1:0-3790 GCA_966434565.1 uncultured Phenylobacterium sp. | reverse complement strand
TGTGTGCTGTCCGGGTGGCACGTCCCCGCGAACGAGCTCGTCGCCCTGGGGGCGCACGGGCACCCATTGGGGGTGGGGCGGGCTTCCCTCGGGTTGGGGGAGCGCTCTCGCTCCCTCCCCGACACGCCCTGCCCGCCCGATGTCGTGGGGATCAACCACTACCTCACCAGCGACCGCTTCCTCGACCATCACACCGACCGCTATCCGCCGCACCGGATCGGCGGCAACGGCCAGCTGGCCTATGCCGACGTGGAGGCCGCGCGCGTCGCCCTGCCCGCCCCCGGGGGCCTGGAGGGGGCGCTGGAGGAGGCCTGGGCCCGCTATGGCCAGCCGGTCGCGGTGACCGAGTGCCACAACGGCTGCACCCGCGAGGAACAGGTGCGCTGGCTGCGGGAGGCCTGGGAAACCGCGCTGGGATTGCGCGCGCGCGGCGTGGAGGTGGAGGCCGTGACCGCCTGGGCCCTGCTCGGGACCTTCGACTGGAACAGCCTGCTGACGCGCCAGCTCGGCCACTACGAGACGGGCGCGTTCGACGTGCGCAGCCGGCCGCCCCGCCCCACCGCCCTCGCGGCCGAACTCGCCCGTCTGGGCTCCACGCCAGGGACAGGCTCCGTGACGCCGCATCCGGGAACGCAAGGACCGGGCTGGTGGCGGCGCGACATCCGCCTGGAATTCCAGCCGGTGTTCCGCTCGGTCGAGACGCCGGAGCCGCGCGCGGCCTGGCGCGCCGAGCCGGGCGCGCGCCAGCCGCTGCTGATCGTCGGCGGCACGGGAACACTGGGCAAGGCGCTGGCCAGGGCTTGCGAATGGCGGGGCATCGCCTATCGCCTGACCCGCCGGCCGGAGCTCGACCTAGCCTGCGAGGCCTCGATCGGCGCCGTGCTCGACGCTTGCGAGCCCTGGGCCGTGGTCAACGCGGCCGGCTGGGTTCGCGTCGACGAGGCGGAGAGCGAGCCCGAGGCCTGCTTCGCCGCCAACGTCACCGGCCCCGCGCGCCTTGCCCGAGCCGCCCGCGACCGTGGCCTGCCCTTCGTCGGCTTCTCCAGCGACCTGGTGTTCGACGGCCGCCGCCGCCGCCCCTATGTCGAGAGCGACCCACCCGCCCCGCTCAACGTCTACGGCCGCAGCAAGGCGCGGGTCGAACAAGAGATCCTGCAACTCGGCGGCCGTCCGCTGATGGTCCGCACAGCGGCCTTCTTCTCTCCCTACGACCCCTACAACTTCGCCGCCCACCTGGTGCGGGCGCTGATCGCCGGCCAGCCGTTCGAAGCCGCCGGGAACCTGGTGGTCTCGCCGACCTATGTTCCGGACCTGGTGGACGCGACGCTCGACCTGCTGCTCGACGGCGAGACCGGGATCCGCCACCTGGCGAACGCGGGCGAGACCTCCTGGGCCGCGTTCGCCCGGCGCATCGCCGTGGCCCTGAACCTCGACCCCGACCTGGTGCGCAGCCGCCACGCGGGGGAGTTCGACTGGCCCGCCCGCCGACCCGCCTACGCGGCCCTGGGCTGCGAGCGCGGCCAGGTCATGCCTCCGCTGGAAGCGGCCATCGCCCGCCACGCCGCCATCGTCGCCGAAGCAGAATTCGCGCCCGAGGCCGAGGCCCTGGCCGAGGGCGGCGGCCGTCCCGAGCCCGCCCTGCGCGCGCCCCGCCGGTCGCCTGAGCCGTCGGCTCTCGATATCCGGCCCACCCAAGGCCTGCATTGAGCGGACGTTCGCAGATCCCGGCCCTCGGACCTCGCCGACGTCCTTGGGCCTGTCGGGACGCGCCCTCGCTCACTCCCCCTGGGCGATGAACTTGAGGTCGTAATAGGCCTGCAGCCCCTCGATCCCACCCTCGTGGCCGTGGCCGCTGTCCTTCACGCCGCCGAACGGCGTCTCCGGCGTGGAGATCGCCAAGCTGTTCACCCCCACCATGCCGGCCTTCAGCGCCTCGCCGACCGCCATGACCGTCCTGTTGGCCCGGGCGAAGGCGTAGGCGGCCAGGCCGAACGGCAGGCTGTTGGCCCGCGCGATCACCTCGTCGAAGTCGGAGAAGCGGACGATCGGAGCGAGCGGCCCGAACGGCTCCTCGGTCATCACCAGCGAGTCGTCGGGCGCGTCGGTAATCACGGTCGGCGCGAAGAAGTAGCCTTCGTTGCCGATCCGCTGCCCGCCGGCGCGGATCTCGCCACCGCGGTCGCGGGCCTCGGCGACGAACCGCTCCATGGCCTCCACCCGCCGGGCGTTGACCAGCGGCCCCATGCCCACCCCGGCCTCGCGGCCGTCACCCACCTTCAGCGCCTGCGCCGCGGCGACGAACCGGTCGGTGAACTGCTCGTAGACCTTGTCCTGGACATAGAAGCGGGTCGGCGCGACGCAGACCTGGCCGGCGTTGCGGTACTTGCCGGCCGCGGCCAAGGCAGCCACGGCGTCGACGTCCACGTCGTCGAACACCAGCACCGGCGCGTGGCCGCCGAGCTCCATGGAGGTCCGCTTCATGCCCTCCACCGCCTGGCGCATCAGCAGCTTGCCGACCGGCACGGAGCCGGTGAAGCTGACCTTGCGGCTGATCGGCGAGCCGATCAGCCGGGCGGAAATCTCCGCGGGGTTGCCGAACACCAGGTTCAGCACGCCTGGCGGCAGGCCGGCCTCCTGCAGCGCGCGCGCCATCGCCACCGCCGTGCCGGGCGTCTCTTCGGCCGCCTTGAGGATCAGGGTGCAGCCCGAGGCGAGCGCGCCGCCGATCTTGCGGGCCGGCGTCAGCGCGGGGAAGTTCCAGGGCGTGAAGGCCACCACCACGCCCACCGGCTCCAGCGTCACCATGTGGCGGACGCCGCGGCCGCGCGCGGGGATGATCCGCCCGTAGGCGCGCTTGCCCTCCTCGGCGCTCCAGTCCAGCACGTCGGCGGCGTAGTTCAGCTCGCCGCGGGATTCCGCCAGCGGCTTGCCCTGCTCGAGGGTGAGCGTCAGCGCCATTTCGTCCAGGCGCTCGCGCATCAGCTCGGCGGCGCGGCGCAGAATCTTCGAGCGCTCGATCGGCGAGCGCCGCTTCCAGTCGCCGAACGCCCGCTCGGCGGCGGCGAGCGCCCGGTCGAGATCCGCCTCTGTGGCGTGCGGCAGGTCGCCGATCGGCCGCCCCGTCGCGGGATTGATCACCGGCTCGCCGGGGCGCTCGGCGCTGCCCAGCCACTCGCCGTCGATCAGCATCTCGAGTTCAGGATACATGGCCCCTCCGTGCGCCGAGCTGGTCATTTAGGATCAGACGCGACAGTTTCAAAGGCCAACCGACTTCTCAGCGCTCGATTGACAGGCGCGGGCCGCGAGGCTACGCGCCACAGCTCGATGGTCCGCCCTGACGGGTGGTGAAAAGGGAACGCCGTGCGGAGCGCCAGCTCCCAATCGGCGGCTGCCCCCGCAACTGTGAGCGGAGAGCAGCGCGTCCTCTAGGCCACCGGGGCGGATGTCCTGGGAAGGCGGACGCGCCGCGCCTGATCCGCGAGCCAGGAGACCTGCCGTCGAACAGGACTGCGCGGCCGGGCGGGGCGCCTCGGCGGCGGCGGTGCGAGAGCACCCTGTCCCGGGCGAAAGCCCGGGGGCGGTCGGCGTCCCGCGTTCGCGTCCTGACGGGCGCGCGTTGGAGGATGCTCGATGGCCGCAGCGGAAGTTTGCGTCCACATCTGCGTGACCTGCAAGGCCGGCGAGGCCTGTGACGACGACGCCGAGCGCCCGGGGCTGACGTTCACGCGCAGCCTGGAGGCGGCGGGCGCCGCCGCAGCGGACGCCGACCGGATGGACATCCCCGAAGCCT
>CBJNAS010000358.1:0-3814 GCA_966434565.1 uncultured Phenylobacterium sp. | reverse complement strand
GGCGCAGGTCGTGGGCGAGCTCGGCCTGGGAATCGTCGATCGACTCGTTCTGGCACACCAGGCAGCGCACCTGCTGGAAGAGGTGGCGGGCGCGGTCCTCCTGCGCCGGGTCCGGCAGCCGCTCGGAGGGGTCCGACGCGGCCGCCATGCAGAACACCGCGGCCAGGGCGGCGAGCAGGACGCGCACCCTCACGCCGGCTGCTCCCGCCGCCGCGCCGCCACGCCGAGCCGCAGGCGCCGGTCCGAGAGCGAGACGACGCCGCCCAGGGCCATGACGATCGGCCCGAGGAACAGCAGCGTGGCGAGCGGATTCCAGTAGGCGCGCACCAGCCAGACCGGCCGGCCGCCGGCGTCGCGCCGCTCGCCCAGCACGATGTAGAGGTGGCTGAAGCCGCGATAGCAGAGGGCGACTTCAGAGGTGGTCTGGCCGCCGGCCGGATAGAAGCGTCGCTCGGGCGCTCCGGCGCAGACCGGCAGCCCGTCCTTGGTCACCCGGACGAGCCCGCGCTCGGCGTCGTAGTTGGGGCCATCCACTCCGCCGACCTGGTCGAGCGTGAGGTGGTAGGCGCCGACGTCGAGGCTCCCGCCGATCGGCAGGGTCTGGGCGGCCTCGGCGCGCCAGCCCGTCTCGAAACAGGCGCCGAGCACGAAGACGCCGAGGCCCAGGTGCGCCAGGGTCATGCCCCAGGCGCCGCGCGGGAGGCCGGCCAGTCGTCGCCAGCTCTCCGCCGCCGGCGCGCGAAAGGCGCGGGTGCGCTCGACGAGCTCGGCGAAGGCCCCGGCGATCAGCCAGGCCGCAAGGCCGACGCCCACCGCCCCCAGCGCCTTGGCCGGGCTGGCGATGGCGACGGTGACGAGACCGACGGCCAGGGCGATCAGCGCCGCAGCCCACAGCCGCTGGGCCACGCCCGCCGCGTCGCCGCGCTTCCAGGCCAGCAGCGGCCCGGCCGGCAGCAGCACCAGCAGCGCCGCCATCAGCGGCGTGAAGGTCAGGTTGAAATAGGGCGGCCCCACCGAGATGGCCTCTCCCGTCAGGGCCTCGCGGATCAGCGGGTAGAGCGTGCCCAGGAGCACGGTGGCCGTCGCCGCCGCGAGCAGGATGTTGTTCAGCACCAGGGTGCTCTCGCGGCTGACCGGGGCGAAGACGCCCCCGGGGGACAGGGCCGGGGCGCGCCAGGCGAACAGGGAAAAGCCGCCGCCCGCCATCAGGCCCAGGATGATCAGCAGCAGGATGCCGCGCTTCGGGTCGACGGCGAAGGCGTGGACCGAGGTGAGCACCCCCGAGCGCACCAGGAAGGCGCCCAGCATGGAGAAGGTGAAGGCGGCCAGCGCCAGGAACACCGTCCAGCCGGCGAGCGCGCCGCGCTTCTCGGTCACGATGGCCGAGTGCAGAAGGGCGGCGGCCACCAGCCACGGCATGAAGGAGGCGTTCTCCACCGGGTCCCAGAACCACCAGCCGCCCCAGCCGAGCTCATAGTAGGCCCAGAAGGACCCCAGCATGATGCCGACGGTGAGCAGGCTCCAGGCGGCGAGCGCCCAGGGCCTGACCCAGCGCGCCCAGGCCGCATCGACCCGGCCTTCGATCAGGGCCGCGACCGCCAGGGAGAAGACCACCGACATGCCGACGTAGCCCGCATAGAGGAAGGGCGGGTGGACGGCCAAGGCCGGGTCCTGCAGCAGCGGATTGAGCGAGCGGCCCTCCACCGGCGGGGCTGCGATCCGCGCCAGCGGGTTGGAGGCGAAGACCGTGTAGGCCAGGAACACCGCGCCCAGCCCGCCCTGGGTCGCCACCATCAGCGCCCGCAGGCCGCGCGGCAGGCTGCGGCTGAGCAGGGCGGCGGCCGCGCCGTAGCCGGTAAGCGCCAGGCACCACAGCAGCATCGAGCCTTCATGGCTGCCCCAGGTCCCGGCCACCTTGTAGAGCATCGGCTTGGCGGTATGGGAGTTGGCCGCCACGTTGGCCACGGAGAAGTCGGAGACGACGAAGGCGTGCATCAGCGCCGCGAAGGCGGCCGCGACGCCCAGGAAGGCGGCCACGGCGGCCCCCTCCCCTGCGGCGGCCAGGGTCGTCGAGCGGCGCGCCCGGGCCGCGGCGGAGAGGCCGCACTGGGCGACGGAAAAGGCGAGCGCCAGGACAAGGGCGAAGGCGCCGAGCTCGGCGAACATCTCTAGGCTCCGCCTCCACTCGCGGCCGTCCGTTCAGAAGCCGCAGGGCTCGAATAGGCGGGGCGGGCGCCGTCGCCACGCCATTCGCCCTGGGCCTTCAGCGCCTTGGCCACCTCGCGCGGCATGTAGCGCTCGTCGTGCTTGGCCAGGACTTGGCGCGCCTGGAACACGCCGTCCTGGCGGAAAGCGCCCACGGCGACGACGCCCTGGCCCTCGCGGAACAGGTCCGGCAGGTCGCCCTGAAAGACGACATGGTCCACGGCATGCTGGTCCTCGACGGTGAACTCCACAGCCCCGTCCGCGTGCTTCACCACCGACCCCCTGGCGACCAGGCCGCCCAGCTGGACGGATCGGCCGGCCGGCGGACGCGCCTTGGCAGCTTGGGAGGGTGTGTAGAAGAAAGAGACGGAATCACCCAGCCCCCAGAGAGCCAGGCCCACGGCCAGCGCCAGGACGGGGGCGATGGCCGCCACCAGGACGAGGCGGCGACGCGCCTTGGGGGATTTCGGCAACAGGCTCATGGCATGGGCTCCGCCTTCGCAGCGGCGTCGAGCTGGGCGAGCGTATCAGGGCTCCTGGCGTAGCGGGCCTTGGCCTGGGTCAAGGCCGCCTCCAGTTTCGCCTTGTCGCCAAGCACCGCATAGGCCCGGACGAGCCTGACCCAGCCCTGCGGATCCTCGGGATTGGCCTTCAGCTTCTGCGCCAGGCCCTGGACCATGCCCTGCACCATCGCCTGCTCGCCCTGGGAAAGGCCGGCCCTGGCGGGCGCGGGCTGGCCCTCGGCCTGGGCGATCGCGGCCTGCAGCTCCTGGCGGCGGGGATCGTCCTGCGGCAGTTCCGTCAGCAGGGCGCGCCAGGCGGCGAGCCCGCCCGCCTTGTCGCCGGCCGCGATCTGCGCCCGGGCCAGATGGAAGCGCGCGGCCAGCGCTTGCGGGTCGCGCTTCACGGCCTCGCGAAAGGCGGCTTGGGCCTCGGGCGTGACCTCGCCGTTCCCCTGCGCCACCAGGGCCTCGCCCATCAGCTCCCAGAGATCGGCGCGCTGCGGCGCGAGCCGCACGGCATGGCGCAGGGCGCGGACCGCATCGGCGGGATCCTGCGCCGCGCCCTCGGCGATGGCCAGGTAGCGCCAGGCCTGGGGGTCGTCCGGACGCTCCTTGGTGAGGCGGTCGAGGACGGCGGCGAGCTCTGGCGGACCCAGAGGGGCGGGATCCTCGGCGCGCCAGTCCGCCAGGCGCCGGGCGAACGGCTGATCGCCCATCCCGGGCTGGCCGACCAGGACATAGACACCGAGGGCCGCCGCGGAGGCGGCCAGCACGGTCAGGAGGACGGGCCTGCGGCTGCGGTCGTCGGCGCTCCAGGCCTGCTCGGGCGTCTCGGTCGCGCCCAGCAGGCGGCGCGCCGCCTCGGCATGCGCGCTCTTGCGCTCGGTCTCGCCGATCAGCCCGCGCTCGGCGAGCTCGTCGATCTCGGCGAGCTGGCGGCGGTAGACGGAGGGGGTGGGATCGGCGGCCGTCCCTTGCGCCGCGCCGGCGGCCCGGAACAGCACGAGGCCGGCGGCGGCGGCGGCGAAGACGCCGGCAACGACCCAGAACGCGATCATGGCGCGCGCTTTAACCGAATTGGCGCGCCTGCGCGAGCGTGGCGTCAG
>CBJNAS010000357.1:0-3814 GCA_966434565.1 uncultured Phenylobacterium sp. | reverse complement strand
TCACCAGGGGGTGCACCGAGGGCGGAAAGTCGTAGACCTTGTCGCCCTTGGCCACTGCGCTCTCGCCGCCCAGGCCCCGGATGTCCTGCGGAAAACCGAACTGGCCCGAAGTGAAGTCCGGATTGTATTCGTAGACGACTTCGAGCCCTTCGATCTTCCGCTTCATCTCGTCGCTCAAGCGGTCGTAGGCGCCGATGGCGTCCACGAAGCCGGTCTCGCCCATGTCGTGCGCCGGATGGGTCATGCGAAGGACGGCGCCGCGCACGATCGTGGGCATGAAGCTCTGGTCCCAGTGCCAGCCCAGCCAGCCCGCCCGCACGATCCCGTCGACTACATAATGCTGATTGTAGCCGACCTTTCCGGGCTCCTGCTTCAGCGTCATGAGGTAGGGATTGCTGGGATCGTTCATCAGGTGGGTGGCTGCAGGTTCCAGCTCGCCGAACACCCGGCTCAACCGCATTTGGTCCTCGGGCGAGTGCGCCGCGTTGCGAAACAGCAGCACGCCGGCCTCGATCCAGGCTTTGAGGATCTCGGCCTGAGTCGCCTCGTCGAGCGGTTGCGACAGGTCGACACCCTTGAGCTCGAGGCCGAGATAAGGGCTGAGGGGCGTACGGGTTATGGGCATCCAGGGTCTCCGATCAACTGGCGATCATTTCGGCGCCGGCCGGCTGTGGCCTGCGCCGATCGCCACCACGGCCGGCGCGGCTCTCGATCACAGGCCATGACGCGTGGTGCTTCAGGCGCGGCGCGCCGATCTCGATCGGACTGAAGAGGGTCGGATGGAAGGTCATCCCGGGCGCCTGTCCCTTGAGCTCGGCTCAGCGCCTGCTCGCCGTTTCCGCCACTATCATCATCCTGTGCGCATCGATCGATCGCGCGCGACTTGAGGCCGAACTCTAATCTTCTCCGCCGCTCAAAGTCGAGCGACGCCGATCGCCGGAGCAAGCCTACGCACTTCTGATATTCCTAGCGCGGCCGCGAAGGCCTCGGACGACCGGCGAAGCGAAGCGTGCCAAGCTGCGGTCCGCAAAAGACGTGAGAAGCGCAAAAAGGGAAACGTTCATGGATCAGCCACACGCGCGCGCGGCGGAGCGCGGGCGCTTGAGCTTCGCGGCCTTGATGCTGGGCCATGCGGCCCAGGGGCTGGCGTTCACCGCCTTCACCCCGGCGCTGGCGCAGATCGCACGGGAGTACGGCGCCACGGGCCACGGGTCGCTGATCGCCGAACTGACCGTGACCATTGCGTCGGCCGGCGTCATCGTGGGTGCGCTGGTCAGCGGTTGGGTCATCGCCCGGCTGGGGCTGCGGACGACCGTGTTGATCTCCATGGCGATCTATACGATCGCCGGAAGCGGCGGCCTGTTCCTGACGAACGCCGCCCTGCTGCTCGCCAGCCGCACCGTGCTCGGCTTCTCCACGGCCTGTCTCGTCACCGCCTGCATCAGCACCATCGCGGCGCGCTACGAGCCGCACGCCCGCGCGCGGGCGATCGGCGCCTCGACCGGGGCCGGCAGCGCCACCGCCCTGGCCGGCGTGGTGATCGGCGGCGCGCTGGCCCAGGCTTTCGGCTGGCGAACGGCGTTCGTGCAATATCCGGTGTTCGGGATTGCAGGCCTGGTCCTGGCCTTCGTCGCCTTCCCCAAGGTCGAGGCACGGCCCGCTGACGAGACGTCGCCGGCGAGCGGCGGGGCGGCGTGGGCGCTCTGGCCCGTTTACATTCTGACCGCGGTGATCGCGGCGGTGATGTTCGTCGGCTCGACGCAATTTCCGTTCATGCTCGGCGTCGACGGGTTCAAGAGCCCCGGCTCAGTGGGCCTGGTAATGGGCGCGATCACCCTGACCGGCGTCACCGTCTCCCTCCTGTACGGGGCGATCGAGCGGCGCCTCGGCCTGCAGGGATCGCTGGCCCTGGCGCTGGTCTCGATCGCTGCGGCCATGCTGCTGATCGGGCTCGTGCCCTCGCCGGTGGCGGCGGTGGTCGGGGCGGCGCTGCAGGGCGTCTACGTCGGCATCTCGATGCCCTATGTGCATCATGTGGTCACGCTGCGGGCGCCTCCGTCCGTCCGCGCCCGCGCCGTCGGCCTGCTGAACGCGTGGAATTTCTTCGGCGCCCTGGTCAATCCGGTGCTGTTCGCCCCGGTCAGCGGCGCCTTCGGCATCGCCGGCCTGTTCGTGCTCCTCGGGGGCGCCATGGGGGTGCTGGCGGTGGGCGCGCTCGCGCTGGCTGCCCGCGGTCCGAAGGTCCAGCCGGCGGTGTGAGCCGCCGGTTCGGCGCGCGCAGGTCGAAGGCGCTCCGCGCAATGAGTGATGGACAAAGTCCGGTCGGCGCTCGCAGATTCGCTGCGCCGCGCGACAGGCCTGGAGGGCGCGCCTCCGCCCGGGACAGGAAGGGACCATGCCTGCAGACAGGCTGCTGCCGTCAGCGCCCCGCCGGCGCCTGAGCGCATGAGCCCCGCCGTCGGCCCATCCCGCGCCGCCGTGCTGCGCAACTTGGGCGATCCGCCGCGGGCGGAACCGCTCGCGCCGCCGCCGCCGCCGCGTCCGGCCGAGGTGGTGGTCGCTATGAAGCTGGCGCCCATCAACCCAGCGGACCTGCTGACGATCGAGGGCCGCTACAGCCTCGCGCCCGAGCTGCCGTTCGTCCTGGGCGCGGAGGGGGTCGGGGAGGTCGTTGGCGTGGGTGCGGGCGTGAGCGAGGTGACCGTTGGCGACCACGTGCTGCCGCTGAGCCGGGGGAACTGGGCCGGCGTGCGCACCCTGCGCGCCGACGACGTCCTGAAGGCCCCCGCGGGGCTGCCGCTGGAGCAGCTGGCGATGCTGCGCATCAACGCCGCGACGACTTGGCGGCTGCTCGATCAGGCGAAGCTGGAGCCGGGCGACTGGCTGATCCAGAACGCCGCCGGCTCGGCGGTCGCCCAGCTGGTCCGGCTGCTCGCGCGCAAGCGCGGCCTGCGGGTGGTCGACGTGGTGCGCGAGGAGACCGCCGCCGCGGGCCATCCGTGGCCCCTGGTCGACGGTCCCGATCTCGCCGCGCGCGTGGGCGGGCTCGTCGCCGGCGCTTCCGTGAAGCTCGCGCTCGACTGCGTGGCGGGCGACGCCACGGGCCGCCTCGCCGCATGCCTTGCGCCGGCCGGAACCCTGGTGGTCTTCGGCCATCTGTCTGGCCGCCCGTGCGAGATCCCCTCGGCCCTGCTCACCGGCCGCCAGCTGGTCGTGCGCGGCTTCAGCCTGCGCCCGGCGGAAGCCGCGGACACGCGCGCGGACATGGCGCGCATTCTGGAACAGATGGCCGACCTCCTGCGCCCGCCCGCGGCGCATCTGGCGGTGCGGGCGGTGTTGGGCCTGTCGGAGCTGGACGCGGCGCTGGCGCTCGCCCGCTCGCGCGGGGCCGGGCGGGTGCTGCTTGCGCTGGACCGCTGACGGCGCGGCCTCAGCCGTCGGCGAGCAGCTGGGGCCGTGATAGAGCCGGACTGCTGCTGTCAGGCGCCCTTGAACCGGGCAGGCCGACGCTCGCGGAACGCCGCGAGCCCCTCTTCGTGATCCTCGGTGCGGCTGGCGAGCGGCTGCATCGTCGCTTCCATGTCGAGGTACTGGTCGAAACTGGCCGAGGCCGCCAAGTCGAACTGCCGCTTGGCCAGGGCCAGGGCGATGGTCGGCGCCTGGGCGAAGCTGCGGGCCATCTCGAGGGCCTTGTCCATCAGCTGCTCCGGCGGGGCGGTCTCCAGCACCAGTCCCAGGTCGAGCGCTTCCTGGGCGGGAATCAGGCGGCCGGAATAGACGATCTGCTTGGCCTTCATGGCGCCGAGTTGCTGGC
>CBJNAS010000356.1:0-3820 GCA_966434565.1 uncultured Phenylobacterium sp. | reverse complement strand
GGCTGCGTTCGCGACCTTTTTGCGGCGCGCTCGCCAGCGGCTCCGCGTCCGGCCGCCGGACGCGATCTGCCGCGCCGCGCGCGCCGAGATCGCCGCCGCGGCCGCGCGCGGGGCGCGCCTTCTGGTCCTGGTCGGGCGCGACGACGAATCGATGGACGGGCTGGAGACCGACTTCGGCTTCCGGGGGCGCTGGCTCGCGCGCCGGCCAGGCGTCACCGTCACCGAAGCGGCCGGCCTGGACCACGGCTTGTTCTCGCTGGAGAGCCAGGACGTGGCGCTGGCCGAGCTGCTCCGTTTCGTAGGGCTCGCGCCGGAACCTCCGCGGCGCCTGCGCCCGCGGTCTCGCTCGCGTTTCGGCCTGGCGTTTGTCGAGAGCGCGTCACCTTGACATTCGGGGGCGCCCGTGCGCCCTTCCGCCGCTCGTAAATAAGCCGATTTTCCCCAAAGATCATGCACGCCTACCGCACGCACACCTGCGGCGAGCTTCGCGCCGCCGACACCGGCAAGACCGTCCGCGTCTCCGGCTGGATCCACCGCAAGCGCGACCACGGCGGCCTGATCTTCATCGATCTGCGCGACCACTACGGCCTGACCCAGCTGGTGGTCAGCCCCTCGACGCCCGGCTTCGGCGTGGTCGAGCACCTGCGCGCCGAGAGCGTGATCCGCGTCGACGGTAAGGTCGTGGCGCGCTCGCCCGAGACGGTGAACCCGAACCTGCCGACCGGCGAGGTCGAGGTGCAGGCGGCCGAGGTGGAGGTGATCTCCGAATCCGCCGAGCTGCCGCTGCCGGTCTTCGGTGAGCCAGAATATCCGGAGGAGATCCGCCTCAAGAACCGCTTCCTGGACCTGCGGCGCGAGACGCTCCACCGCAACATCGTGCTGCGCTCCAAGGTCATCCAGTCGATCCGCAACCGGATGATCGCCCAAAGCTTCCTGGAGTATCAGACGCCGATCTTGACGGCGTCTTCCCCGGAAGGCGCGCGCGACTTCCTGGTCCCTTCGCGCCTGCATCCGGGCAAGTTCTACGCGCTCCCCCAGGCGCCGCAGCAGTTCAAGCAGCTCCTGATGGTCGCGGGCTTCGATCGCTACTTCCAGATCGCGCCCTGCTTCCGCGACGAAGACCTGCGCGCCGACCGTTCCCTCGAGTTCTACCAGCTCGACGTGGAGATGAGCTTCGTCACCCAGGAGGACGTCTTCGCGGCGATCGAGCCGGTGATGCACGGCGTCTTCACCGAGTTCGGCGCCGGCAAGCCAGTCACCCCCTATCCCTTCCCGCGCCTTCCTTACCGGGAGGCGATCGCCAAATACGGCTCCGACAAGCCGGACCTGCGCAATCCGATCGCCATGCAGGACGTCTCCGAGCACTTCCGCGGCGGCGGCTTCGGCCTTTTCGCGCGGATCCTGGAGGTGGCCCAGAACGCGGTCTGGGCGATCCCCGCGCCCAAGGGCGGCAGTCGCGCCTTCTGCGACCGGATGAATTCCTGGGCCCAGGGCGAGGGCCAGCCGGGCCTCGGCTACATCTTCTGGAGCGACGACCAGGGCGGCTGGGGCGGCCCGATCGCCAAGAACCTGGGCGCGGAGAAGACCGGCGCGCTGATGAAGGCGCTGGGCCTGGGCGCGGGCGACGCCGCCTTCTTCGTCGCCGGCGACCCCAAGGTTTTCTACAAGTTCGCAGGCTCCGCGCGCACCAAGGTCGGGACGGACCTGAAGCTGGTCGACGAGGAACGTTTCGAGTTCGCCTGGATCGTCGACTTTCCGATGTTCGAGTGGAACGAGGAGGAGAAGCGCGTCGACTTCTCCCACAACCCCTTCTCCATGCCGCAGGGCGAGATGGCGGCGCTGCAGACCAAGGATCCGCTGGAGATCCTGGCCTATCAGTACGACATCGTCTGCAACGGCTACGAGCTCTGCTCCGGCGCCATCCGGAACCACCGGCCGGACGTCATGCTGAGGGCCTTCGAGATCGCCGGCTATGGTCCCGAGGTCGTCGAAGGCCAGTTCGGCGGCATGCTGAACGCCTTCCGCCACGGGGCTCCGCCCCATGGCGGGCTGGCCCCCGGCATCGACCGCATCGTCATGCTGCTGGCGGGCGAGACGGCGATCCGCGAGGTCATCGCTTTCCCGCTGAACCAGCAGGGCCAGGACCTGCTGATGAACGCGCCCTCGGAGGTGACCGACAAGCAGCTGAAGGAGCTGCATATCCGGGTGGCGCCGCCGATCAAGGTGTAGGGAGCGCCCAACGCTCCCTCAGTCGCCTTCGCGACAGCTCCCCCGCAAGCGGTGGAGCATCCTGGCGCTGAGATAGGGGCGTCGACGCCCCTACCACCCGGCCAGGTACCGCGGCGGCGCTGGCGGAACCGGGGGCGCCGGGGGCAGCGGCGGGGCGATGCGCACCATCAGGCGCGCCGCGCAGGCGCGGGCGACGAGCCCCACGGGCACGCGGGTGTGGGCGTCGGCGCAGGCGTCGTCGAGCTGGGCCTGGTCGAGCCCCCGGGCGCGGGAGAGGTCGGCCCCGGCGATGATGGCGTGGTCGAGGCTGGCGGCGCGGAAATCGACGCCGTCGAAGCTCGCGCCCGTCAGCGCAGCCCCGTCCAGGGCCGCGGCGCGGAACGAGCCTCGGTCGAACCGGGCGCCGGTCAGGACGGCGCCCGTCAGATCCGCGCCGCTGAAGTCCGCTCCGCGTGCGTCGGCGTGGGTGAACTGAGCGCCGGTCAACGCCGCGCCGTGCAGCCTCGCCCCGGTCATCGCCGCGCGGGAGAAGTCTGCGCCGAGCGCCTCGGCGCCGGCCAGGTCGGCGCCGGCCAGGTTGGCCCCGGCGAAGCTCACCCCATGAGCCTCGGCCGCGCGCAGGCTGGCGTTGGACAGATTGGCCCCGGTGAAGTTGGCGCCCATGAAGCCCGCGTCTGACAGGTCCGCGCGGGAGAGGTCGGCGCGCATGAACACCGAGCCCAAGAACTGGGCGCCGCGCAGGTCCGAGCCCACCAGGGCCGCGCCGGTGAAGTTGGCGCCCAGGAAGTGCGCGCCGGCCAGCTTGCGCCCCGAGAGCTCGCAGTGCGGGCAGGAGCCGCCGAAGGCGTCGTGCTTCATGACCACGGTCTTGCCGCCCGCCGCGGCCAGGCCCGGCAGGGCGAGCGCGAGGGCTGCGAGCAAAGCCATGACGAAGCGCATGAAGGCCGATATCCCTGCCGCCGGAACGACCATCTGAGGCCGCTCGCAGCGCTGCGCCACTTAAATCGTTGTAATCGCTAGCCCGCCTGGTCCTCGCTGGGCCGCGCGGCGCGGGTCCCGCAGGTCTGGCAGATCATCGCCTGGCCCTTGCGCACCACGGCGATGTCGCCACAGGCGGCGCAGACCTCGGCGGCGTCGAAGGCGCCCGGGCGATTGGCGACCGGCAGGAACACCAGGTTGTCGGGCGTGGCGCCCCGGGAAAAGCCGCGCGAAATGAAGCGGCTGGCGGGTTGTGGCTCGGGGGCCTCGGTCTCGGGCGTCTGGGCCTCGCCGGCGCCCCGGCCCAGGCCGTCGGCGTTCAGCTCGCCGGGGTCCGCGCTCGCCAGGTCGTCACGGCCCAGGTAGGAGATGCCGAGCTCACGGAAAATGTAGTCGAGGATCGAGGTCGCCGACTTGACGGTGTCGTTGCCCGTCACCGGCCCCGCCGGCTCGAAGCGGGTGAAGACGAAGGCGTCGACGAACTCCTCCAGCGGCACGCCGTACTGCAGGCCGATGGAGATGCCGATGGCGAAGTTGTTCATGAGCGAGCGGAAGGCCGCGCCTTCCTTGTGCATGTCGATGAAGATCTCGCCGAGCTCGCCGTCGTCGTATT
>CBJNAS010000355.1:0-3823 GCA_966434565.1 uncultured Phenylobacterium sp. | reverse complement strand
TCCGACCTGCGGGAATCCGGCTCGATCGAGCAGGACGCCGACATGGTCATGTTCGTCTATCGCGAGAGCTATTATCTGAGCCGCATGGAGCCGCGTGAAGGCACCGAGGAGCACTTCAAGTGGCAGGAACAGATGGACCAGGTGCGGGGCTTGGCCGAGATCATCATCGGCAAGCAGAGGCACGGTCCGATCGGCACCGTGAAGCTGTCGTTCAATGAGGACATCACCAAGTTCGGCAACCTCGCCCGCGACCACCACGCCCGGATGTACCGCGACAACGAGTGACGCCGGCAAAGAGGCCGATCGGGCGCGCCTGACCATCGACCTCGACGCGCTGGCCCACAACTACGCTGTCCTGTCGGCGGAGGCCGCCGGCGCCGAGGTCGCCCCGGTGGTCAAGGCCGACGGCTACGGCCTGGGCGCGGTCGCGCTCGCGCGCCGGCTCTGGGCGGAGGGCGCGCGCAGCTTCTTCGTCGCCCGCCTGGCCGAGGGCGAGGCGCTGCGCCACGGCCTCGGGCCCGAGCGGCCGGCGACGATTTATGTGCTGGACGGCCTGACCGCCGGAGCGGGGCTGCGCTTCGCCACAGCCGGGCTGACGCCCGTGCTCTCCAGCCTGCCGCAGGTTAACGAGGCGGCCGCCTTCGCCCGCGCGCTCGGCCGGCCCTGGCCGGTGGCGCTGCACGTCGACACCGGCATGAACCGCCAGGGCGTGACGCCCGAGGAGGCCCGCGCGCTCGCCCAGTCCACCGACGCCTTGCGCGGCCTGGACCTCGGCCTGGTGATGAGCCACCTGGGCGCCGCCGCCGACCCCGCCGATCCGCAGAATGCGCTCCAGCTGTCGCGCTTTTCCGCCGCGCGCGCCCTCTTCCCCGAGGCCAAGGCCAGCCTCTGCGCCTCGGCGGGGATCTTCCTGAGCCGCGACTACCGCTTCGACCTGGTGCGGCCGGGGATCAGCCTCTACGGCGGCGGCCCGTGCGAGCGGCCGGACCCACGGCTGCAGGCCGTGGCCCGCCTGACCGCGCCGGTGCTCGACATCCGCACCGTGCGCGCCGGCGAGCGGCTGGGCTATGGCGCGAGCGTCACCCTGGAGCGCACCACCCGCGTGGCCCTCGTCGGCGCCGGCTACGCCGACGGCGTGATCCGCGCCGCCCGCGGCCAGGGCTGCGCCTGGCTGGCCGGCGCTCGCCGGCGCCTGTTGATCGTCAACATGGACCTCGTCGCGGTGGATCTCGGCGACGCCGAAGCACGCCCCGGCGACGCCGTCGAGCTGCCGGGCGACCACGTCCCACTGGACAACCTCGCCACCGCCGCCGGCACCGTGGCGCACGAGGTGCTGGTGCGGCTGGGCGAGCGCGCAGAGCGGATCTATCTGGGGGCGGTCTGAGGCTCCTCGCCTAGCGGGCCAGCACCGCCGCCGCGGCGTGATCGTCCGGCGAGGCCACCTGCGCCTGCGCCGGCCGGGGCGAAGCTGCGCTCCAGCTCGACGGACGGCCGGGCTCCTGGTGTTTGATCCACGCCTGATGCGCGCCGCCGGATACCGGACCGCTGGGGGCGCGCTGCGTGGGATGGCGCCTCCCGGTAACTCAGCTTCGCGGGAGGGCTGCCTTCAGGCCGAGGTGTTGGACGAACGGATCGAAGTCCCTGTCACTGTAGAGGAGCGACAAACCGTCTTCGATGCAGCGCGTGGCGATGAGGGTGTCGATCGTTTTGCGGACGGTCGAGCCGAGCTCGCGCAGCCGCCGGAAGTTGCGGGCCGCGAGGATCGCCGCGTCGCGGCCTGCGACCTCCACCACATCGAGCGATCCGAAAAGACGAAGCGCCTGGTCGAAGTCACGCTCGGTCGTGAACCCCTGCAGCACCTCCGCCAGCACGAGGTCGCCGACGACCACCGGCTCGCGACCGAGCAGCGCGTCGAGGTGATCGGTCTGCGGGGAGGCCGTCCCTCGGAAGTAGTCGATCCACACGCTTGAATCGACGAAGGTGGTCATTTGTCCCGCCGCATGGCCTCGAGATCTCCCGTCCAGTCCAGCTTGCCGCGAAAGGCGCGGAATTCCTCCTGCCGACGGAGCCGAAGCAGGGTCTTGAGTCCCAGCTCCACGGCTTCCCGCTTCGTCTTGAGTCCAGTCGCCCGCAGGGCGTCGGCCATCAGCTGGTCGTCAATCTCGATGTTGGTGCGCATGGATGTGTACCGATTTGGAGAATTATACACATAGAATTTCCGCCTAGCATCCGCAAGCCGGCCGCTCACGGCGCTCTCGCCTCGCCCGAACCTCCACCTTGACCTGATGTTCGTGTTATGTTCTCCCCCATCCGTGGTAGTGTCTTAGTTTGAAACCCGTGGCCGTTGACAAGCATGGCGCGAGCCGGCGGCGCCCGCTATCATCGGCGCCATGCTCAAAGGCTACGCCGCATATGCCGCACTCTGCACCTTTGGCGGCGCAATGGTCGGCTTGGCGGCGGTCGCCCAGTTCTTCATTCCGCGTATCGGCGAGGGCATCTTCCTCGGTGTGATCGCGGCAGGACTCTTCTACTGCCGACATCATTTCAGGAAGCTTGACCGAGGCACCAATGCCTAAAGGTCCCCGCGGAGAGAAGCGCCCCGCCGACGTGGTCGGCAACGCCGTCCTGATCGGCAGGATCGCCGTGGGCGAGGCGCAGGACAGCCGTCCCGACCCAGCGAAAGCCTATCGAAGCACGGCGGGCAAGAAGGGCGGTCCGGCGCGCGCCGCTAAGCTGACACCCGAGCAGCGCTCTGAAATTGCGAAGAAGGCGGCTGCGAAGCGCTGGTCTAAGTAGGGCGTCGCCTGAATAGATCCACCACGTTCCCGGCGCCTTCCGTCTGGACCCTGCTACGGTCGATCTCGCGGGTGGCGGACGTTTCGATCAACACGGTGACGAAGCTGCTGGTGGACGCTGGCAAGACCGCGATTGACCTGCACGACCGCCTGGTGCGCGACGTGAAGGCGTCGAAAGTCCAGTGCGACGAAATCTGGTCGTTCAACTACTGCAAGCAGCGGTCAAACGCGACGGCCAAGGCCGCGCCGCTGGACGCTGGCGATGTGTGGACGTGGACCGCGCTGGACGCCGACACGAAGCTGATTGCCACCTATGCCGTTGGGGACCGCACCCTGTCGTGCGCCCGGCTGTTCATCGAGGATCTGAAGGACCGGCTCGCCAACCGCGTTCAGCTCACGTCAGACGGCCACAAGGCTTACATCGAGGCCGTGGACGAGTCCTTCGGCAATGATGTGGACTTCGCCCAGCTCGTGAAGCTCTACGGGCCTACGCCGTCACCGCCGGGGCGCTATAGCCCCGCCCAATGCATCGGTGCTCGCAAGAAGGTCCGCACCGGCGATCCCGACCTGGCGCACGTCTCCACGTCGCATGTGGAGAGGTCGAACCCGTCGATCCGGATGGGCAACCGCCGCTTCACGCGCCTGACGAATGCCTTTTCAAAGAAGATCGACAACCACCTTCACGCGCTGGCGCTGTTCTTCCTGCATTACAACTTCGTTCGCCAACACAAGGCGCTGAGGGGCTTGTCGCCCGCGATGGCGGCCGGAGTCGCGAAGGAATTGTGGTCGATGGAAAAAATTGCGGAAGAGATCGAGGCGCGACGGCCACAGCCGGGCAAGCGCGGGCCTTACAAGAAGCGGGTGGCGGCGTGAGCTTGATGAAGAGGCTTGGTCGGCCGCTGGGACTCGCGGCTTGGGCCGTTATCTGGTTCTTAATCGGTCTTGTCGGCGTTGCCCTATTCCTCATGCTTGGCGCGCCCGCGCTCCTGGGACTAGCGGCTCGCTATCTTTGAAATTCAAATTGAGAC
>CBJNAS010000354.1:0-3824 GCA_966434565.1 uncultured Phenylobacterium sp. | reverse complement strand
GACCGCTTCGTGCTGTCGGCCGGCCACGGCTCGATGCTGCTCTATTCGCTGCTGCACCTCTCCGGCTTCAAGGGGATGACGCTGGACGAGATCAAGGCCTTCCGCCAGCTGGGCTCGAAGACCCCCGGCCACCCCGAATACGGCCACACCCCCGGCGTGGAGACCACCACCGGCCCGCTCGGCCAGGGGCTGGCGACGGCGGTGGGCATGGCCATCGCCGAGCGCCACCTGGCCGCGCGCTTCGGCGAGGAGCTGGTCGACCATCGCACCTGGGTGCTGGCCGGCGACGGCTGTCTGATGGAGGGAATCAGCCACGAGGCGATCAGCCTGGCCGGCCGGCTGAAGCTCTCCCGGCTGACGGTGCTCTGGGACGACAACCGCATCACCATCGACGGCGCGGTGGCCCTCTCCGACAGCACCGACCAGCTGGCCCGCTTCAAGGCTGCGGGCTGGGCGGTGAAGGCGATCGACGGCCATGACGTGGGCCAGATCCGCCGCGCGCTCGCCTGGGCGACCAAGCAGGACCGGCCCAGCCTGATCGCCTGCAAGACCCGGATCGGCAAGGGCTCGCCCAACTTCGAGGGCACCCACGACGTGCACGGCAAGGCGCTCGGCAAGGCCGAGGTCGCCGCCACCCGTGAGAACCTCGGCTGGCCGCACGAGGCCTTCGTGGTCCCCGACGAGGTCTATCGCCCCTGGCGCGCCGCCGGCCGCCGCGGCGCCAAGGTCCGCAAGGCGTGGGAGGCGAAGCTCGCCGCCTCCAAGCTGCGCGGCGCGTTCGAGCGCGCCGTCGCCGGCGACCTGCCCCCGCATGCGTTCGACCGCCTCGACGCCTTCATCGCCGAGGCCGAGGCCGCCGCGCCCGCCGCCGCCACCCGCCAGCACTCCGGCGCGGTGCTGGAGACGATCTTCGGCGACATCCCCGACCTGGTCGGCGGCTCGGCCGACCTGACCGGCTCGAACAACACCTTCGTCAAGAACACCCCGATCCTCGACGCCCCGGATTACGCCGGGCGCTACGTCAACTACGGCGTGCGCGAGTTCGGCATGGCCGCGGCGATGAACGGCCTGGCCCTGCACGGGGGCGTGATCCCCTACGGCGGCACCTTCCTGGTGTTCTCGGACTACGCCCGCCCGGCGATCCGGCTGGCGGCGCTGATGGGCGTGCGGGTGATCCACGTGGGCACCCACGACTCCATCGGCCTGGGCGAGGACGGCCCGACCCACCAGCCGGTCGAGCACCTGGCCAGCTTGCGCGCCATGCCGAACCTGAACGTCTTCCGCCCGGCCGACGCGGTGGAGACCGCCGAGTGCTGGAAGCTGGCGCTGGCGGCCAAGGCCACCCCCTCGATCATGGCGCTGTCGCGCCAGAAGGTCCCGGCGGTGCGCACGCAAGCCGTCGGCGAGAACCTCTGCGCCCGCGGCGCCTACCAGCTGGCGGCCGCCGGCCATCCGGCGCAGGTGACCCTCTTCGCCACCGGCTCGGAGGTCTCCATCGCGCTCGCCGCCCGCGAGCTGCTCGAGGCGGAAGGGATCGGCGCGCGCGTGGTGTCCGCGCCCTCCTTCGAGCTCTTCGCGGCCCAGCCCGCCGACTACCAGGCCGCCCTGATCGGCGAGACCGAGGTGCGGGTCGCTGTCGAGGCCGGCGTGCGCCAGGGCTGGGAGCGATTCATCGGGGCCGACGGCGTCTTCGTCGGCATGACCGGCTTCGGCGCCAGCGCCCCGGACAAGGTCCTCTACCAGCACTTCGGCCTCACGCCGGCCGCCGTGGCGAGCGCCGCCAAAGCTCGCCTGGGTTGAAGCGGATGCGGCTCGGAACTCCGCTCTCCCCCTCCGCCGTCAAGGTGATGCTGCTGGGGGCCGGCGAACTCGGCAAGGAGGTGGTGATCGAGCTGCAACGCCTGGGCTGCGAGGTGGTGGCGGTCGACCGCTATCCCGACGCGCCCGCCATGCAGGTCGCTCACCGCAGCCATGTGATCGCCATGACCGATCCCGCGGCGCTGCGGGCGGTGATCGAGGCCGAGCGGCCGCACCTCATCGTGCCCGAGATCGAGGCCATCGCCACCGACGAGCTGGTGCGGATCGAGGCCGACGGCCTGGCCCGGGTGGTCCCCACCGCCCGCGCCGCCCGGCTGACCATGAACCGCGAAGGCATTCGCCGCCTCGCCGCCGAAGAGCTGAAGCTGCCGGTCAGCCCCTACGCCTTCGCCTCATCCGAGGCCGAGCTCGCCCGGGCGGCCGCCGAGGTCACGGGCTTTCCGTGCTTCGTCAAGCCGGTGATGTCCTCCTCCGGCAAGGGCCAGTCCTATGTCGAGGGGCCCGAGGCGATCGCGCAGGCCTGGCGCCACGCCCTCGAAGGCGGGCGGGTGGAGCAGCCGCGCGTCATCGTCGAGGGCAGGGTCGACTTCGATTTCGAGATCACCCTGCTCACCGTCCGCGCCCGCGGGCCCGACGGCGAGACCCTGACCGCCTTCTGCGAGCCGATCGGCCACCGCCAGGTGAAGGGCGACTATGTCGAGAGCTGGCAGCCGCAGGGCATGGCGCCCGGCGCCCACAAGCGCGCCCGCGACATCGCCCGCGCGGTGACCGAGGCGCTCGGCGGCTGGGGGATCTTCGGCGTCGAGATGTTCGTCAAGGGCAATGAGGTCTGGTTCTCCGAAGTCAGCCCGCGACCGCACGACACCGGGCTGGTCACCCTGGTGAGCCAGGCGCAGAGCGAGTTCGCCATCCACGCGCGCGCCATCCTGGGCCTGCCGGTGGAGGTGCGCCTGCGTGAGCCCGGCGCCAGCGCGGTGATCTACGGCGGCATCGAGGCGCGCGGCGTGGCCTTCGAGAGCGTCGACGAGGCGCTGCGCGTGCCGGGCGCCGACCTGCGCCTGTTCGGCAAGCCCGCCAGCCACGAGCGCCGCCGCATGGGCGTGGCCCTGGCCCGCGCCGGCGGCGTCGACGAGGCCCGCGAGCGGGCGCGCACGGCGGCCGGCAAGGTGAAGGTGGTGGAAGGGTAATTTCCCTCCCTCAATGGGAAGGGAGGGCGCCCTGGAGTTGAGCAGTCCGGAGCAGACAAGCGCGGGTTTTCCGAGTTTGCGGCCCCGCTTCGCGCTCCGCCGCGCCGCCGCTGTTGCATCGGCTTGCGAAACTTGAAGCCTGCCGGGGGGTTGACTTGGGCGCCTCGGCCCGAAAGAACGCCCCGCAAAACAAGCGGCCGCCGTCCGGCGCGCGTTTAAGGAGACCTGCCTATGCCCGTTCGCGTCGCCATCAACGGTTTCGGTCGCATCGGCCGCCTGGTCCTGCGCTCGATCGTGGAGCACGCGCGCCGCGACATCGAGGTCGTCGCGATCAACGACCTGGGTCCGGTCGAGACCAACGCCCACCTGCTGCGCTACGACAGCGTGCACGGCCGGCTGCCCGCCGAGGTGCGGGTCGACGGCGACATCATCGACGTGGGCCTGGGCAAGATCAAGGTCACCGCGATCCGCAATCCCGCCGAGCTGCCGCACAAGGAGCTGGGCGTCGACATCGCCCTGGAGTGCACCGGCCTGTTCACCTCCAAGGACAAGGCCAAGGCCCACCTGGACGCCGGCGCCAAGCGGGTGCTGGTCTCCGCCCCGTGCGACGACGCCGACAAGACCATCGTCTACGGCGTGAACCACGACACCCTGACCGCCGCCGACCTGGTGGTCTCGAACGCCTCCTGCACCACCAACTGCCTGGCCCCGATCGCCAAGGTCCTGCAGGACCTCTGCGGCATCGAGCGCGGCTACATGACCACCATCCACTCCTACACGGGCGACCAGCCGACGCTGGACACCCTGCACAAGGACCTC
>CBJNAS010000353.1:0-3852 GCA_966434565.1 uncultured Phenylobacterium sp. | reverse complement strand
GTGAGGCGGCAGGCGCATGTCCCCA
Source organism: uncultured Phenylobacterium sp. (assembly GCA_966434565.1). GTDB lineage: Bacteria > Pseudomonadota > Alphaproteobacteria > Caulobacterales > Caulobacteraceae > Phenylobacterium. Next base: position 3,827 of record CBJNAS010000353.1, on the reverse strand, counting down.
CATCACCTTTGCTGACCCGGCCGTTCTGGCCTGTCCCTTGCCGGCCTACAGGCTGCTTCAGCAGGAAGCGCCAGTTTACAAGGACCTTGGCACGGGGATGTATGTGGTGACGCGATACGCCGACATTCGCGCTATCGCAGCGGACCCGAAGATGTTCATCAACAACACCGGGCAACTGCAGGGACGGCAAACGCCGGTCACCGGCCAGATTAACGCCATGATGCAGGCCGCCGGAGTTGAAGAAGTCAACACACTCGTCACGAATGATCCGCCCGAGCACAGGCTTTATCGCTCGCTCGTCGACAAAGCGTTTGGCGTGCGGCGTGTCGCCGCGATGGAGCCACGGATAGTCGAGATCGCGAACGAGCTGATCGATGCTTTTCCGAAGCAACCGTTCGACTTCGTTCAGGCGTTCGCCATTTGGCTGCCGATGAGGATGATCGCCGAGCAGCTTGGCGTGCCGCCGGAAATGGGCGACACGTTCAAGACGTGGTCGGACGCCACGATCGAATGCACGGCGCCGCTGATCGATCCAGATCGTCTCCTCGAATGCACAAGGATCAAGATCGAGATGAACCAGTTCCTCGTCGCTCGCGGCGAGGAACTGCGCGCCGCGCCGAATGATACACTGATCAGCGCGATCGCCAATTCGACGATCGACGGTCGTCAACTGACGCAGGGCGAATTCTGCAGCCTTCTGGTGCAACTACTGGTTGGTGGAAATGAAACGACCACCAGTGCGCTAGCGTCAGCGATGTATCACTTGGCCTCCAAGCCCGAGTTGCAGGCGGAACTGCGTAAGGATCCCGAGAAGATCAAGTCGTTTGTAGAGGAAGTGCTGCGGCTGGAGTCTCCGTTACAAGGCCTGTTCCGCCGCGCCACGGCGGCGACGGAGATCGGCGGCGTCGAAATTCCGGAAGGCGCCATCTTGAACATCCGATGGGCTGCGGGGAACCGGGATCCGGCAGTTTTCCCGGACTCCGACCGCATCGTCCTCGGCCGGCCCAACGCCACGCAACACTTGACCTTTGGGATGGGCATTCATTATTGCATCGGCAATCAATTGGCCCGCGCTGAACTCTATCACGGGCTTTCCGTGATATTGGCGCGAACGCGAGAGATCAGGCTCGCGAACGGAGAGGACGGCCTTCAGCGGCTGGTCCACTTCATGGCGCACGGTTACACGAAGCTCATGGTCGAGGTGGAGCCGGTATAGTTCAGAAAATGGCGGGCCTGGCCGAGGCGAGCCGGGCGTCAGAAATGGGGACATGCGCACCAATTCCCGCCCAAAATGGCGAGCGTGTGGTGGGTGATCCTGTCCGGAATTGGAGCATGTCCCCAATTTCCTAAGTCAGTACCGGAACGACGCGGCCATTCCGATCGTACGGGGCCGGAAAGTTTGGGCCTCGTAGAGCAGAGTGAATTTATCCTGGTGCTGCAGGTTGAGCTGCGGATGGGCGTTGAACAGGTTCTCGGCGAAGAGGGCGAGGTCCCAGCGGCCGAGATTGATCCCGCCGCGCAGCGACATCTGGCTGGTCGCCGGGTTCGGGACCAGGCCCGGGTCGTAATAGCCCGTATTCGGGTCCTCCGCCGGGGTGGGGGTCGTGCGCTTGCTGTTGTATTGGTAGTCGGCCCGGATGAAGGCGTTGCGCTGCAGAAGGTCGAAGCTGTATTGCGCGCCGAGCGCCACGGTCCAGGGCGTGATGTCCAGCGCGTCGCCCTTGACTGCGAGCACCTTGCCGGCGGCCAGCGCGTCCTTCGTGAACTTGGCGTCAGTGTAGCCGACGCTGGCTTCGAGCTGCAGCCCATAGACGGGCTGCCACTGCGCCTGGAAGTCGAAGCCCTTGCTCTCCGCGTCGCCGACATTGGTCGTGTACTGGATGCCGCAGGCCGGGACGTAGATGGCCTGCTGGATGTTCTTCCATTTGATGTAATAGGCGCTGGCCGCGATGCTGAGGGTGCGGCTGAAGAACTTGTCCTTGGTCCCTACCTCGTAGCTGAGCGTCGTGTCGGAGTTGTACGACGTCGGAAAGACGCCGCCGCAGGCCGCCTCGGGCAGGGGCGGCGAGGCTCCGCCGATCCGGTAGCCCTTGGCCACGGTGGCGTAGACCATGTCGTCCGACGTCGCCTGGTAGATCAGGCCCACCTTCGGCGTGAACGGCCTCTCGTTACTGGCGCCCGCGGAGGGCAGGGGGCCGCCGCTCAGTTCCTGTGGGCCGTCGGCGACATTGTTGAAGTCGAAGTGCGTCCAGGCGTAACGCATGCCCGCGGTAACCTTCAGCTGGTTCGTCAAGCTGAACGTGCCGTCGAGGAATATCGCCGTCTGACGGTCGTGCGCCCTGGTGTCGTTGATGTAGTCGACGCCGTTCGGCAGCAGGTCCTCGGACCAGGCGGTGACGATGTCCTCGCCCCACAAATACTGGCTGAGCGCATTGAGCTGCGGGTCCCGGATCTCGTCGGTGCTCCGCTGCGTGTTGTAGGCGTAGAACACGCCCGCCACCCAGGTCAGCCGAGCGTTGGGGTCCGACGACTGCAACCGGAACTCCTGGGTGAAGTTCTCCTGGGAGTTGGTGATCCAGTTCCTCGCCACATAAGGGCCGAAGCCCGGCAGGTTGGGGCCGGTCGGCAGCAGCAGCGGGTTGGGGCTGCAGGTCGGGCAGGGGACGCCCAACGGATCGGCCGGATAGCCATAGGTGCTGTGTCCAGTGGTCAATTGCTCAAAGTAGGACAGGTTGTACAGCGTGCCGCTATAGCCGTTCACCCGCTCCCGTCGGTTGTAATAGGAGCTGTTCGAGATGAAGGTCATCCCGTCTAACTTGTACTCGATCTTCAGCGTCGGCAGGTAGAACCGGTCCGGGTCGGCCATGCGGTCCGGCGTGCCGTTCAGATATTTTCCGCGGCCCGGATTGGAGATGGCGACCCAATAGTTGTCATTGTTGTGCTGGTCGCGCTTCTGATAATAGAGCCCCGGCGTGACGGTCAGGTTCTCCACCGGTTGCCATGCGAGCGCGGCGCGCAGGGCCAAGGTGTCCACCCGGTTGGCGTTCTTGTCGGTGGTCGCCAGGTTCGTGTAGTCGACGCGGTTGATCCAGCCCCCGTCGCGCCGGCCCCAGGCGCTGATCCTGAAGCCGAGCTTGTCCTCTATGATCGGGCCGCCGACCGCGGCGCCGGTCTCGTAGCTCGGTCCGCCGTTCTCGGTGGTGGCGAACTCGCTGTGGGCGTAGGCGGAATAGCTGTAAAGGCTCGGCTGCGGGGTGATGTAGCGGACCGTGCCACCTTCGGAACCGGCGCCGAACAGGGTGCCCTGCGGGCCGCGCAGGACCTCGACCCGGTCGAGGTCGAATACGGCCGGAAGCGTATTGTTGGCGGCCAGGCCCAGGGCGCGCATCTGGACCGGCGTGTCGTCGATGTAGATGCCGGTGGTGCCCGATCCCGCTTTCGAGGTGATGCCGCGGATCGAGACGTCATGCCGGCCTTTATCGAAGGTGACCCCCGGCGTGAACTTGGCGACGTCGGCGAAGGACTTGACGCCCTGGACCTCCATCTTCGCCGCCGTGAAGGCGCTGACGCTCTCGGCCACCTTGCTGATCGCGCTCTTCTGGCGCGTGGCGGTGATGATCACCTCGGAGACCACGGCGCCGTTCTGGGTTTTCGCGGTGGCGCCGCCGTCGGCCGCCTTGGCCTGAACGGCTACCGCGCTGAACAGCGGCAGGATGGCGGCGGAAGCGATCAGCAGGCGCCGACGCGCATATTTCTTGACCATGACGATCCCCTCTTGATCGGAGACCGTTCCCATTGCAGCGCCGGCGCGGCAAGCGCACAGCCGT
>CBJNAS010000352.1:0-3854 GCA_966434565.1 uncultured Phenylobacterium sp. | reverse complement strand
GCGCAGCGCACCCAAACCTATCAGATGACATGATCGGCCGGCGACCCGCCGCCTAAGCTGGACACAAGGGGCGCGGCAAGGGAGCGCCCCGCGCAGGTCATCCGCAAGCAGGATGAGCAACGGGGGCGCCCATGGCCAAAGAGACGGCTCTTTGTCTCAACATGATCGTCAAGAACGAGATGGCCAACCTCGGGCGATGTCTCGAAGCGGTCGCCCCGCACATCTCCTGCTGGGTGATCGGCGACACGGGGTCGAGCGACGGCACTCAAGACTTCATCCGTCGTTTCTTCGACGACCGGGGCGTGCCTGGCGAGCTGCACGAATTCCCGTTCGAAAACTTCGAGCAGGCGCGCAACACCGCCTTGCGCCTGTCCTACGAAAGCCCGCTGCCGTTCGACTACATCCTGCTGGACGACGCGGACATGGAGCTGATCGTCGACGACGCGCGCTTCCACGGCCGCCTGGGCGCCGCCGGGTACCAGCTGATGCAGCGCTCCGCCGGCGGCCTGAGCTACTGGAACACGCGCCTCGTCCGGCGCGGCGCGGGCGCCTGGTACCACGGCGTGACCCACGAATACCTGGACGTGCCCGGCGGCGCCGAACAGCTCTCGGGGATCTGGTACCGGGACCACGCCAGCGGGGCCAATCGGGTCGACAAGTTCGAGCGTGACATCCGGCTGCTGCGCGCCGCGCTCGAGAAGGACCCGGACAACGCACGCTACTGGTTCTACCTGGCGCAGTCCTACCAGGACGCCGGCCAGCCGCAGGAGGCGGCCGAGGCCTATCGCAAGCGCGCCGCAATGGGCGGCTGGGCCGAGGAGGCCTGGATGGCCAGGGTGCGCCTGGCGCGCAGCCTGCTGAAGAGCGGCGACGAGACGGGCTTCGTCGCCACCGCCATGGCCGCGTTCAACGAGCGCCCCTGGCGCGCCGAGCCGCTCTACGATCTCGCGCGCCACTACCGGCTGACCGGAGGCCATCACGCCGGCGCCCTCGTCGCCGAGCGCGGCCTGGAGATTCCCCGTCCCGACGGCGACATCCTCTTCATCGAGGACTGGGTCTATGCCCACGGCCTGCGCGAGGAGTTCTCCATCACCGCCAACTACGCGCGCGAGCCCGAGCGCAAGGCGCGCGGCTTTGCGGCGTGCAATTCGCTGGCGCTGGACCGCGCCATCCCCGAGGGCCCGCGCAACCTCGCCATCTCCAACCTCGACTTCTACATCCGACCTGCGTCCGAGCTGATGCCGAGCTTCGCCGCGCGCCGGATCGCCTTCGAGGCGCCGGAGGGCTGGAGCGCCACCAATCCCTCGGTCGTGCGGCAGGGCGACGAGCTGTGGGCCGTGCAGCGGTGCGTCAACTATCGCTTCGACACGCAATACCCCAACGGCGACGTCCGCCGGTACGCGACAGCGCACGGCGAGCCGATCGCGACGCGCAATTTCCTGTTGCGGCTCGGCGAGGATTTCGCGGTGCTGTCCTCGGCCGAGATCCTGCCGCCCGCAGCCCTGCCCGAACCGGCCTGGCCCTACGTTCACGGCTTCGAAGACCTGCGTCCCTTCCTCTGGAACGGCGAGCTGTGGTGCGTGGCCTGCGTGCGCGAACTGAACGCCGAGGGCTGGTGCCAGCAGGTGCTGGCCCGCATCGCGCGGTCCGGCGACGGTGGGCGCCGCCTCTCCGACTGGCGGGTCATGCGCCCTGAAGGCGCTGAGCGGCACGAGAAGAACTGGATGCCCCTCGCGACGGAGGACTCGCTGAGGTTCATCTACGGCTGCGACCCGCTGCAGGTCGTCGACGGTCAAGCCCGGCTGGTCGCCGAAGCCACGCCGCCGATCCACGCCAAGGAATTTCGCGGCGGCTCCCAGCTCGTCCCGTTCGACGACGGCTGGCTGGCCCTCGTCCACGAGACTTTGGTGCGGGACGGCGAGCGCGAATACAAGCATCGCTTCGTCTGGTTCGACGCGGCGATCCGTCTGAAGCGCGTCAGCCGCCCCTTCTACTTCAACCACTACGGCGTCGAGTTCGCTGCCGGCCTCGCCTGGCATCCCGACGGGCGCCGCCTCGTCGTCAGCTATGGCGCGGAAGACAGCGAATCCTGGATCGCCACCGTCGAGGCCGAGGACGTGGCCCGCGCGCTCGACGAGGCGAGCGATCTCCCGGACGGCCGACGCGGCGTGAGCGCGCCGAGCGGCGCGCGCCGCAAACCGCCGGAAACCGCCGGCGCTCCGCATTCGCCCCCGCCGATCGCGTCCTCTTGCGAGCGCACGATCGACCGCTACTTCGAGCTTGCCCCCTATCTCCACGCGCTGGACAGCCCCGCCGAGCGGATGGCGCTGTCGCGGCCGTCCGATGCGCGGATCGCGCGCTTCCTGGACTGGAGCCATGCGGCGGCCCTGCCACAGATCCACGGCTTCTACGAGGTGATCGGCGAGGGCGGCCGCCACGACGCCCTCGTCGCCTCCGCCGCATCGATGCGCGCGGCGGGGCATCCGGTGCGGATCTGGAGCTATTCGCCGGAGAAGCTCGCTTTCCTGCGGCCGTACGGCGTCGAGCTGGGCCAGGCGGCGGACGTCGTTCCGCGCGGGATCTTCGACAAGGTCCTGGACCGCGCCGAGATCCGCTGGTTCAGCGACGTCTTCCGCTACGCCGTCCTCTATGAGCACGGCGGCCTGTGGCTCGACAGCGACGTCGTGCTGCTGCGCCCCTTCCCGTTCCGGGGCGACTATTTCTTCAACCTGCAATGGCGCAGCAGCGCCACGGGCGAGCACTTCGTCTGCGGCGACGCCATCTATGCCCGGCCGTTCAGCCCGCACTTGCGCAGCCTTTATGAGCAGGCCGTGACGCGGACCTTCGACGAGGGCGAGCGCCAGTTCGGCGACGTCGGGCCCAAGCTGCTCTCCGACTACATAGCCTCGGACGCAGGCGCCGAGCTGCGCCCCTGGCTGTTCAGTCCCGCCTTCTTCAACTCGATCGACTGGACCGAGGGGGCGGACTTCGAGCGGCCGATCGGCGACCTTTCGGACTTCCTCAACGACGAGCGGGTGTTCGGCGTCCACCTGTGGACGGCGCGCCATGCGCCGCGGGCGGACGACAACCCGTCCCTGGCCGCCCTGCTGGCCGACCCCTCGAAGAACGCCACGACGCTGACCGAGCTCGCCGACCGCTTCGATACGGACAAGAACCGGCACACAGGCAACCGGCACGCCTATGCGCGAATCTACGAACGGCTCCTCGCGAGCCGGCGGCTTTCCCTCAAGCGGTTGATGGAGATCGGCCTGTGCCGCGGCCTGGCCGAAGGCGTCCAGACGCAGACGCCTTCCGTGCGGCTGTGGCAGAGCTACTTCCCGTTTGCCGAGGTGATCGGGCTGGACCTGACCGATTTCTCGGCCCTGAACGACGAGCGGTTCAGGTCGATGGTCTGCGACCAGTCGAAGCCAGAGGACTTGCGCAAGGCCGCGGCGGCCTTCGCCCCCGGCAGCTTCGACGTGATCATCGACGACGGAAGTCACGCGTCCTTCGACCAGCAGCTCACGTTGCGGGAGCTGTTTCCGCTACTGGCCGACGGGGGCTGGTATTTCATCGAAGACCTGGACTGGCAGCCGCCGGGCGAACGGCCCGAGGCGATCACCCTGACGAAGCTGCTCTTGCAGGAGATCCAGCGGCACGGGTCGCCGCGCTCGATCGACCCGCTCGGGATCGGCGCCCTGGCCGGACAGTTCGCGGAAATCCACCTCTTCGACAGCCACTACGAGCTCGATCGGGCCGGGCTGCACGGCGGCCTGGTCGCGATCCGCAAGCAGGGAGGCGCCGGCCTTGTGCGCTGATCGCAACGCCCTGGCGCCCGCGCAACGCCGCCTCCG
>CBJNAS010000351.1:0-3886 GCA_966434565.1 uncultured Phenylobacterium sp. | reverse complement strand
AGGTAGGGCAGCACCTTGTCGCCGCCCAGGTCGAGGGTGCGGAAGGTGACCGGCAAGGGGCCCGCCGCGTCCATCACCCGCTCGTAGAGCGCGGCCTGGGCGTTGAACCGCGGCATCTCCTCGGCGACCATGAACTGGAACTCGGTGCGGAAGAGGCCGATGCCCTCCGCCCCGGTCTCCGCCAGGATGTCGAGGTCGACGTCGAGGCCGGCGTTCATCAGCAGGGTGATCTTGGCCCCGTCGCGGGTGAAGGCCGGCGTGTCGCGCAGCTTGGCGAACTCGGCGCGCCTTTGCCGGCGCACGTCGATCCGCGCCTGGATGGCCTTGACCACGTCGGGCCGCGGCCGCAGGTAGGCCTCGCCGGTCTCGGCGTCGACGATCACCATGTCGCCTTCGGAGACCGCGTCGCGCAGGCCGGCGATGCGGCCGACGCAGGGGATGTCGAGCGCGCGGGCGACGATCGCCGCGTGGCTGGCCGCCGAGCCTTCCTCCAGCAACAGGCCGCGCAGCTTCTTGCGGTCGTATTCCAGCAGGTCGGCCGGGCCCAGGTTGCGGGCGATCAGGATGGCGTTGTCCGGCAGCTCGCGGGCGACGTGGGCGTCGCCGGAGAGGTGGCGCAGCAGACGGTCGTTGAGGTCTTCGAGGTCGTGCAGCCGCTCGCGCAGATAGGGGTCGCGCGCCTGGCCGAGCCGCGCGCGGTGCTCGGAGCGGACGCGTTCGACCGCGGCCTCGGCGGTCAGGCCGTTGCGCACCGCGTCCTCCAGGCTGCGGTTCCAGCCGCGGTCGTGGGCGAACATGCGGTAGGTCTCGAGCACCTCGTAGGAGGCTTCGACCAGGCCGTGCTGGCCCTCCAGCATGTCGTCGATCTGCGCCTGCAGGGCGGTGACGGCGGTCTTCAGCCGTTCCTCCTCGGCGGCCACGTCCTCGGCCAGCAGCTGGGAGGGGGTGACTGGCGGCTCGTGCAGCACGGCCACGCCATAGGCCAGGCCGTCGGCGAATTTCGAGCCCTTCAGCCGCTCCGGCTTGCGCGGCGCGATCTCGACGCCCTTCAGCTCGTCCAGGCTGATCAGCTCGCCGCCGGCCATCATCTCGGCCAGGACCATGGCGACGATCTGCAGGTCCTCGACTTCGTCGTCGGTGTAGACGCGCTCGGTGCGGTTCTGCACGACCAGCACGCCGATCGAGCGGCCGCCGCGCAGCAGGGGCACGCCGAGGAAGGCGTGGAACGGGTCTTCGCCGGTTTCAGGCCGGTAGGAGAAGGCCGGGTGCTCGGGGGCGTCGGAAAGGTTCAGCGGCCGGCCCAGGCGCATGATCTCGCCGACCAGGCCCTCGCCCGGCTTCATGCGGGTCAGGTGGACGGCGCCGGGGTCCAGGCCCTCGGTGGCGAACAGCTCCATCTCGCCGCCGGCGCGGCGCATGTAGAGCGAGCAGACCTCGGCCACCATCGAGCGGGCGATGATCCGCACGACCGCGTCGAGGCGTGACTGCGCCGGCCCCCCGCCGGCGAGCGCCTCGCGGATCTGCTTGAGCAGGCTGCGCTGCCCCCGGATCGCTATGCCCGACACCGGCATCCGCTGATTCGCAGCCTCCTATTCCTGGCCAGGTCCCGAGGACCATAGGCCCCCGGCGCCACAGCCCCTTACCATTTATCGATTAGAACGCAGACGGAAAGGTCGCGTTTGCGCGTCCGGGCCGGCGTCCGCTATGGCTCCGGGCATGGCGCTGGCGGGGACGAAGGGCTGGGGCGACCTGCTGGGCGAGGGCCGGCTCCCCAGGTTCGCCCTGATCTGCCTCGGGGTCTGGCTGAACGCCGCCGATTCGCTGGTGACCGCCACCATCATGCCCAGCGTCGGCGCCGACCTCGGCGGCTACGCCTATTTCAGCTGGGCGGTCGCGGGCTTCCTGGTGGGCGCGATCCTCGCCGGGGCGAGCGCGGGGCGCCTCTCCGAGCTGTTCGGCCTGCGGACGGCCACCGTGCTCTCCGGCCTGCTCACCGCCGCGGGTTGCGCGCTCAGCGCGGCGGCGCCGTCGATCGGGCTGTTTCTGGCGGGGCGGCTCGTCCAGGGGCTGGGGACCGGCTGGATCAGCGGCTTCTCGATGGTCGCCATCGCCCTGCTGTTCCCCGAACGGCATCTGGCGCGGGTGTTCGCCGCGGTCTCCGGCGTCTGGGGAATCGCCACCCTCCTGGGTCCGCTGGTGGGCGGGATCTTTGCCGCCGGCCACGCCTGGCGCGGCGTCTTCTGGCTGTTCGCCGCCCAGGCGGCGGCCTTCAGCGCCGCGGCCGTCTGGCTGCTGACCGGGACCGACGCCCGCCGCGAGGGGGCGGGAATCCCGTGGCTGCAGCTCGTCGTGCTGGGCGCCGGCGTGGCGGCGATCGCCGCCGCCGACGTGGTCCGCGGTCCCGTCCTGGCGCTGGCTCTGGTGGCCGCCGGCATGGCCGTGCTGGCCGGGGTGCTGCGGATCGACCGGCGCGCCCGGGTGCGCCTGCTGCCGCACGGCGCCTCGGACCTTCGGACCGTCTGCGGCGCGGGCTACGCCTGCATGTTCCTGCTCACCGCCGCCTCCATGGCCTTCGCCATCTACGGCCCGCCGATCCTGCAGACCCTGCGCGGCGAGAGCCCGCTCGTCGCCGGCTACGTCATCGGCGTGGAGTCGCTGGCCTGGACCGTGGTGGCGCTGATCGTCGCCGACGCCTCGGCCTTCTGGGACGCGGTCTGGACCCGCGTCGGCGCGCTCTGCGTCGTCGTCAGCGTGCTGCTGCTGGCCTGGGCCCTGGCCGACCGGCCGCTGGGCTGGGTGCTGCTGGGCGGGGCCTTGCTCGGCGCGGGCTTCGGCTTCTCCTGGAGCTTCATGGCCCGGCGCCTGATGGCCGCGCTCAGCGAGGACGACCGCGCCATCGGGACCTCGGCCATCACCGCCGTGCGCCAGACCGGCGCCGCCGCCGGCGCGGCCCTGGCGGGCGCGGCGGCCAACCTCGCGGGCTTCTCCGAAGGGCTCACGGCGCCGGCCGCGCGCGCGGCTTCCGTCGCGGTGTTCCTGATCGCCATTCCGCCCGCGCTGGCGGGGACGTGGGCGGCGTTCCGCCTGACGGCCACGGCGGACATCCATACATAACCAGACTTTACCTCCGCGGCGCAGAGGGGGAGGTAAAGTCTTGCGTTTATCGATGGCTGCCGCCGTTCGCCGTCAATCCACCTGCGGCGGCGGGGGCGCTATGGGCGCGTCGAGCTCCGCGTCCGCGTCCACATAGGCCGTAAAGGTCTGGCCGGCCTTCATTTCCACGTCGTGTCCATGCTTGAGCAGGCCCAACGGCCCGAACAGGACGGCCAGGGCCACGGTCGCCCCCATCGCGCCCTGCCCCTCCTGGCCCTTGGTGGCCCGCAGGCGGATGCGGGTGTCGCCGACGCGGAGGTAGCTGACCCGGATATTGAGTTCGCCGGCCTGGCCGGCGAAGCCCTTCTTCTTGACCCTGGCCACTTCGCCCCGGCCCCGGTACCCGGCCTGAAGGGTGGCGCCGCCGTCCAATTTCACCGGTTCCTGCAGGGTGATGGAGAACTGGTCGCCTTCCGTGCTCGTGCCCGACGAAAGGCTGTCGTTCAGTCGAACGATCATCTCGGTCCCCTCGGGCACCTTGATCGTCGCGGCGCTCGCGGCGCCTGCGAACAGGACCGCCGCCGCCGCCGCGCCGACGAGCCGCGTCTCAAATCCGAATTTCCACATCTCTTGCCCCCTCTCGATGATCTGCGTCTGCGCCGGCCCTCATCGGCGCCGCGCGCGTCCCTTCGACATTGGCCTTGCCTCGGGCCCCGCGGCGGCGGCCGTCGTCGCCGGCCATTCGAGGGCCAGCGCCCTCAGCGCATCCCCAACGGGGATGAACATGTTCAGC
>CBJNAS010000350.1:0-3889 GCA_966434565.1 uncultured Phenylobacterium sp. | reverse complement strand
GCTCTGAGGCGCGGGTCGGTCAGGTCCGGCCCGACCCGCGCCCGGGCCGAATCAGAAGCTCGCCCGGCCCTGGAAGCCGAACATCCGCGGCTCGCCGAGGAAGTGGGTGGCGACGCCGAGCGAGCTCGTCAGGTTGGTGCCGTAGGGGAAGTACACCGCGTTGGTCAGGTTGGTCACGTACGCGGACAGGCCGTAGCGCGACCCGCGGATGTGATCCCAGTCCACGCGGATGTCGCTGATCGAGTATCCGGGCAGAACCGCGTCGGGCTGCGGCGTGTCGGAGTCGATGATCTTGCTCTGGTGGCGGAACGAATAGCTGGCCCGCACCGTGCCGATCGCCGGGTCGAGGGGCAGGGTGTAGACGGCCTGGGCGTTCACGGTCCAGCGCGGGACGTAGGAGAACGGCCAGGAGGAGATGTCCTTGCCTGCATTGACGAAAGTCAGATAGCGGGTGTCGACGTAACCGGTCGAGGCGGTGAGCTCGAGGCCGTCGATGGGCAGCAGGGTGCCTTCGACCTCGAAGCCGCGCACCCGCGAGCTCGCGGCGTTGAAGAGGCCGGAAACGAGGGTCCCGGCGACCGGCGAGATGAACGAGATCTGCCTCTGCAGGTTCTTATATTTGGCCCAGTAGACGTCGGCGTTCAGTCGCGCCTTCATGCCGCCGAGGTTGAAGTCGCCCTTCATGCCCAGCTCGATGTCGTTGACCTTCTCCGGTGCGAAGGGGACGGAGGCGGCTTGAGTGGTCACGCGCGACTGGACGCCGCCGGAGCGGTAGCCGTGACGGTGGGCGACATAGACCATCAGGGCGGGGTTGAACTTGTAGTTCACGCTCACCGACCAGCTGGGCTGGTTGAACTTGGCGTGCTCGGGCAGCGAACAGGCGAGGGTTCCGTCGTTGAGCCGGATGCCGCAGCCCGCGCCGACCCGCTGCACAGCTTGCGCCGACCGGTCGTCCCAGGTGTACCGGTAGCCGGTGCTCAGGGAGAGGCCCTTCACATAGTCGTCGAACCGATAGGTGCCGGAGCCGAAGAAGGAGTAGCTGGTGTTGTTCGCCACCACGCCGGAGGGCCGACCGATCGTGGGCGAGGAGACGAGGAAGCTCGTGGCGAGGTCGCTTCCCTTTTCGCGGAAATAGAAGCCGCCGAGAATCCAGTCATAGTTCCGTCCGTTCCCGAGCAGCTGTAGTTCTTCGCTGATCTGGTGGGCTGAAGTATCACCATAGAGGTTCTGGATGAAGAAGCTTGACCCGTCGAGATCCCAGTTGCTGTGGGTCTTGACCCGCCGGTAGCCCACGATGTTCTTGATGCTCAGGGTGTCCGCCAGCTTGTAGGTGGTGATGTTGCTGATGTCCACGGTGCGCGCCTTTTCCTGGCCCCGGACATTGGACGCGTAGGTGAAGAGAGCAGCCTGGTTGGCGGCGATCTCCGCCCTCAGCGCCGGCGCCAGGCCAGCAGTGCTGGCGGTCGGCTCCACCGCATAGATCTGGTTCGCCGCCCCGTGGTCGTCCGACCAGAAGCGGTCGGCGAAGAAGGTCGAGGTCAGCCGATCGGTGGGATCCAGGCGCAGCGTGATGCGCTGTCCGTTGTAGTCCTGGTCGTTCTGCTCCGTGCCGAGCAGACGGTTGGTCATGTAGCCGTCGCGCTTGTGGTAGACGCCGGCGATGCGCAGCGCGGCCTTGTCGCCCAGCGGCATGTTGACGGCGAGTTCCACCAGGCGGTTTGCATAGTTGCCGAGGGTGACGTTGGCGTAGCCTTCGAACCGTCGCGTCGGCGGGGCCGAGGTCACCAGCACCGCGCCGCCGGTCGTATTCCGACCGAACAGGGTCCCCTGGGGACCGCGCAGCACCTGCACGGACTGCAGGTCGTACATCGCGCCGTTCAGCCCCTGCGGACGCATCTCGGGGATCTCATTGAAATAGACGACGGTGACCGGGTCCAGCACCATGGAGGTGTCGATCAGCCGCTGGCCACGGATGACGAAGAAGGGCGTATTCGAGCCCCGCGGCGAAGGCGTGACCGTCAAGGACGGCGAGGTCTTGCCGAGGTCCAGCGCCGTGGTGACGTTTTGGCGGGCGAGCTGTTCCCCGGACAGCGCCGTCACAGAGACCGGAACGTCCTGCAGGCGCTCCTGGCGCCGACGGGCCGTGACCACCACCTCCTCCAGCGAACTGCTCGTCGCCGTGGCGGGCGCGCCCCCGCCTGCAGGCGGCGCGGGCTGCGCTCCGGCGATCCCGGCGCTGAACAGGGCGATCGCGCTGGCCGTGCACGCGAGGCCGAGCCTCCCCGCGCCGAGAGGCAGTCTGGCAGAATTCATCGATGTTTCCCCCAAAATAGGCTTTTGACTTCACGTCTTGGGCCGCCGTGCGCCGGGCAGGCCCTTCGCCAGTCCGCCGGGGCGCCGGCGGACCAGACCCGTAATTCTGAAGTGTGTTTTGTTACCGTCCAATACGGCTTGGGCTTTGGCGCAATGCCGCGGAGGCATAGCCGTGCTCTGGCGAGGTCTGGAAGCACCCGTCGCTGACCGCGGCGACCCGCCTGTTTCCGAGTCTGCGCCAAGCCCTTTCCGTCATGCGCGGTGTCCTATTCCAGCCCGCGCTTCAACTGCCGCGCCAGGCCCGCGAAGAGCGCCTGCACCTGCGGCAAGTGCGGCGCCACGGCGAGGAAGCCGTGGACCATGCCTTTGGCGCGCTCGTGGACTATGGGGACGCCCGCAGCGGCGAGCCGGGCCGCATAGGCCTCGCCTTCGTCGCGCAGGGGATCGAACTCCGCCGTCAGCACATAGGCAGGCGGGAGGCCGGACAGGTCCGTGGCCCGCAGCGGCGAGGCGAGCGCCGTCAGGCGCGTATCCGCATCGGGAACATATTGGCGCCAGAACCAGCGCATCTCTTCGGCGGTGAGCGGGAAGACGTCGCTGCACTGGCGGTGGGACGGGTGGTCGCCGGAGGCGTCGCAGACCGGGTAGATCAGCGCCTGGAAGGCGAGGGCGGGCCCGCCGCGCTCGCGGGCGAGCAGGGTCACCGCCGCCGCCAGGTTGCCGCCGGCGCTCGACCCCATGACGGCCACCCGCTGCGGATCGAGGCCGAGGCGCGCGGCGTTGGCCGTCACCCAGGCCGTCGCGGCGTAGGCGTCGTCGAGCGGGGTGGGAAAGGGATGTTCCGGCGCCAGGCGGTATGCGACCGAGGCCACGGCCGCGCCGGTCTCCGCGGCGAGCGCCCGGCAGCGGTTCTCCTCGAACGCCACGCCGCCCAGGACCCAGCCGCCGCCGTGCAGGTGAACGATGACGGGCGCCGGATCGGGCGCGGGGCCGGGGGGACGGTACAGCCGAACGGAAATCTCGCCGTCCGGCGCATCAAGGACGTGATCCTCGCTCCGCACGTCGTCGAAGGCGCCATCCGGCGGCGCGGCGACCTGGCGCTCGCGCAGCCTGCGCGCGATCTCTGCGCCATCCTCGTCAAGCGCGATGGTCGTGCTCGGCCGGATCGCCTCGAGATGGCTGGCCAGGTCGGGCGCGAGGGGCATCTGGACGGCTCCTTGCAATCTGCCGCGCCGCAAGCCGGCGGCGACGGGATCCGGACGGTCCGGCCTCGGCGCACCGGCGTCAAATGCGCGCTGGGCCTGATCGCGATGCCGCCGCGGCATGGGCTGCGGGGCGAGCGAACCCTGCCGGTCTGGCATCGCTCGCCATCCCCATCGGTATTTGATCGCGCCGCGCGCCCCCTGTCGAATTGCGTGCTGCGCTGGCGCGGCGCGCGGGCTCCGAGCTGCGCGGGCCGGAGTCGAGGGGTCGTCGAGGGATCTATGAAGCGGACGGACGTGGTGGTGGTGGGGGCGGGGCTCGGCGGAGTCTACGCCGTCCATCGCTTCAGGTCGCAGGGTCTGGCGGTCATCGG
>CBJNAS010000349.1:0-3890 GCA_966434565.1 uncultured Phenylobacterium sp. | reverse complement strand
TCGGCAACACGGTGCTCTACGGGGCGATCGCGGGCGAGGCCTACTTCGAGGGCGTCGGCGGCGAGCGCTTTGCGGTGCGCAACTCCGGCGCGGTGGCGGTGGTCGAAGGCGTGGGCGACCACGGCTGCGAATACATGACCGGCGGCGTGGTGGTGGTGTTGGGCGACACCGGCCGCAACTTCGCGGCCGGCATGAGCGGCGGGGTGGCCTATGTCTACGACCCCGAAGGCCGGTTCCGCCCGCTCTGCAACACCGCCATGGTGGAGCTCGAGCAAGTCCAGCCCGCGGCGGCCGCGGCCCCCGGCGACGAAGCCGAGCGCCCCCTGCAGCGCGCTCCCTCCGCGGAGAACAACGGCATGGGCGACATGCTGCGGTTCGACGCCGAGCGGCTGAAGATCCTGGTCGAGCGGCATCAGCTCTACACCGGCTCCAAGCGCGCCGCGGAGCTGCTGGCCGACTGGGATCAGGCGCTCGCCTCCTTCGTCAAGGTGATGCCGACGGACTACCGTCGCGCGCTGGAGGACCAGCAATCCCAGCGCGAAGCCGCCGCCGTCGCCGCCGAGTAAAGCGTAACCATTCCAGAGTTTGGAGATCCGACCGATGGGCAAGCCCACCGGCTTCCTCGAGATCGAGCGCCATGACCGCGGCTATGACGCGCCGGCCGAGCGTCTGAAGCACTACCGCGAGTTCGTGCGGCCGATGCCGGCCGCGGACGTCAGCCAGCAGGCTTCGCGCTGCATGGACTGCGGCATTCCGTTCTGTCACCAGGGCTGCCCGGTGAACAACCAGATCCCCGACTTCAACAACCTGGTCTATCGCGACCAGTGGAAGGCGGCGCTGGAGAACCTGCAGTCGACCAACAACTTCCCGGAGTTCACCGGCCGCATCTGCCCCGCGCCGTGCGAGGCTTCCTGCACGCTGAACATCCCGGACACGCCTGTCACCATCAAGACGATCGAGTGCGCCATCGTCGACCGCGGCTGGCAGGAGGGCTGGATCGCGCCCCAGCCCAGCCCGCGCGGCACCGGCAAGCGCATTGCGGTGGTGGGCTCCGGGCCTGCCGGCCTGGCCTGCGCCCAACAGCTCGCCCGCGCCGGCCATGCGCCGACGGTGTTCGAGAAAAGCGACCGGATCGGCGGCCTGCTGCGCTACGGCATCCCCGACTTCAAGATGGAGAAGCACCTCATCGACCGCCGCATCAAGCAGATGGAAGGCGAGGGGGTCATCTTCCGCACCAACTTCGAGGTGGGCGTCAACGTCTCGGTGCAGCGCCTGCTCGACGACTACGACGTGCTGGTCATGGCGGGCGGCGCCGAAAACCCGCGCGACCTGCCGGTTCCGGGCCGCGAGCTCGATGGCGTCCACTTCGCCATGGAGTTCCTGACCCAGCAGAACAAGCGCAACGCCGGCGATCCCGAGACTGTGGCGGCGCCCACGGGCACGATCAGCGCCAAGGGCAAGCACGTCGTGGTGATCGGCGGCGGCGACACCGGCTCGGACTGCATCGGCACCTCCAACCGCCACGGCGCGGCCTCGGTGACGCAACTCGAGATCATGCCGCGCCCGCCGGAGAAGGAGAACAAGCCGCTCACCTGGCCGGACTGGCCGTTGAAGCTGCGCACCTCTTCCAGCCACGAGGAGGGCTGCGAGCGCGAGTTCGCCGTGGCCACCAAGCGGGCCATCGGCGAGAACGGCAAGGTCACCGCGCTGGAATGCGTCCGCCTGGAGTGGGTCGACGGCCGGATGCGCGAGGTCGAGGGCTCGGAGTTCGAGCTGAAGGCCGACTTGGTGCTGCTCGCCATGGGCTTCGTCGGCCCCAAGCATGCGGGCCTGGTGGAACAGGGCGGCGTCGAGCTCGACCCGCGCGGCAACGTCAAGGCCAACGTCCTCGACTACCGCACCTCGGCGCCGAACATCTTCTCCTGCGGCGACATGCGGCGCGGCCAGTCCCTGGTGGTCTGGGCGATCCGCGAAGGCCGCCAGTGCGCCCGCGCGGTCGACGAGTACCTGATGGGCTCGACCAAGCTGCCCCGCTGAAGATGCTCCCCCACAAGGGGAGCTCCCGCGAAGCGGGTGAGGGGGTTGAGGGCGGCGGAGCTTGCGGCTGAAACCCCCTCCGGCCCTCTGGGCCACCTCCCCCTGCGGCGGAGGATCTGTCTCACAGCGCCTGCTTCACCGCCTTCGCCAGCTTCTGCGCCCGCTCGGTCCAGGTGTGCTCCGCCTGCGCCCGCTTCGCCCCCGCGCGGGCGATCTGGCCGGCGCGCGTGGGATCAGCGACCAACTCGCCGAGCTGGTCCGGCATGGCGGCGAGCTTCGGCCAGGCGAAGGTGGCGAGCTCGCGCCCGTCCTTGAACGCCTCCTCGTACCAGCGGTTGGCGTCGGAGAAGACCGCCGCGCCGGCGCACATGGCGGTGAACACCCGCTCGTGGCCGCCGGCGGTGAAGCCGTTGTTGACATTCAGCACCACGCGGGCGCGGCGCAGGGTGTGCAGGGTCTCGGCGAAGCTGCCCACGCCGCCATAGACGAAGGCGGGATAGCGCTCGGCCAGCGGCTCCCAGCCGTTCCCCCAGACGTGCAGCGGCAGCCCTGCCGCGCCGATGGCGTGCAGCACCCGATCGCGGTGATAGGCCTCGGCGAAGAGCTGCGGGCCCGAGAGCAGGGGGGCGATGTCGGCGAACAGCTGGGGCGAAAGCTCCGCGCCCATCTGCTTCAGCGCGCCGCGCAGCGCCTCCAGGATCTGCAGCCGGGCGTCCGCCGTCATGCGCTCGACGATCCCCTCCACCACCTGGCGCGCGGCGTTGTCGGGCCACGTGCGCCAGGGCGCTTGCGGCGCGCCGCGGTAGGTGCCGGTGAACATCAGCGGGATGTCGCGCGCGGCGAAGGCCTCGTCGGAGGGGTCGGGCGGCTCGGCCAGCTCATTGGCGCCCGGCGGCAGGAAGCCCAGCTGGGCGAAGCTCCGCGCAAACGGCGAGGCGTTGACGAACTGCAGGTGGCCGCGGTCGAGGAACAGGGCCACGTGTTTTCGGATCGGCGTCTGCAGGCGGCCGAGATGATGGACCGGATTGTCCACGTACATGGAGGCGTAGACCGCGCCCAGATAGTCGTAGGCCGAGCCGCCGCCGATCTTCAGGTCGCAGCCCACGCCGCTGAAGCCGAAGAAGCAGTCCGGCCGGGTCTCGATCGCCGCGTTCAGCTGCGCCTGGCGGTCCTCGGCGACCATGTCGACCACCGCGGCCTGGTGGCCGATCCCGTTCAGGGCGGCGGCCAGCTGGTCGACGTGCAGGCGAAGCGAGCCGTACTGCGACTGGCCTTTGATGAGAGCGAAGCGCAATGGCGGACCTCGGGCGGGGACCTCTCTTAGTCCGCCGATTCCGCCTCTTCGGCGAGCTTGGCGAGGCGTCGCACGTAGCGGTCCGCCTGGGCGGCCAGGCGGCGCTGCTCCGCTGGCGGCGCGGCGGCCTGCGCCATGCGCCACAAGCCCGCCTGGAAGGCCGGGTAGCAGATCATGTGGAAGGCCAGCAGGGCGGGGGAGGGCGCCTCGCCGGTCTCGCCCTCCACGGCCTCGCAGAGCCGCGCGATCTCCCCCGCCGTCAGCGCGAACTCGGCGGCCGCGCCGGCGACGTCCCAGGCGATGTCCTGGCAGCCCACCAGGTCGTGCGCCGTCGAGTGGTCGAGGGCGTCGGTCTTCAGCAGCAGGTCGTCCGGTGTCAGCCGCCATTCCCAGGGGTGCAGCCGCGCGTCGACGTGCACCGGGCGGCCCCCGGGCGCCACGCCGGCGAGGCGCTCGAGCCGGCGGGTCAGGCCGGCCCCCACCTCGCCGAGGGATTCCGCCGCATTGGCGTGAACCATCTCCAACAGCTCCGCCCGGCTCGCGCCCGCCTGCGCAGGGG
>CBJNAS010000348.1:0-3896 GCA_966434565.1 uncultured Phenylobacterium sp. | reverse complement strand
GGCCCCACGCCGATCGCCGCCCGCACGGGGGCGAGCGTGATCCTCAACGCCCGCGCGGTGCAGCTGGCCGCAGCGCGCGCCGGCCTCGACTGGGCCAACGCCGAGGGGCTCGCCACCATCGTGGTGCACGGCGGCTCGGGCGCTGCCGCCGTGGCTGCGCCGCGGGGCAATGTCGACGTGCTCGCCTACGCCCGCAGCCTGCAGGCCGGCGAGGTCGTGCAGCCGCAGGACCTGGTCTGGGCCAAGGCGGCGGCCGCGCCCGCCGGCGCGCCGTCGGATCCGGACGCGGTGATCGGCCTGGCCGCGCGCCGCCCGTTGCGCGAAGGCGCCGCCGTCTCCGCCCGCGACCTGGCGGCCCCGCAGGTGATCAAGGCCGGCGAAACGGTCACCGTCACCTTCGCCGACGAAGGCGTCTCGCTGGCCCTGGAGGGCAAGGCGATGGCCGCCGCCGGCCTCGGCGAGCTGCTGAGTGTCCAGAACCCCGCGTCGAAGAAGATCATCCAGGCCCTCGTCACCGGTCCCGGCCAGGCGGTCATCGGCCCCGAAGCCGACCGCCTGAAGGCCGCCGGTCCCAGCCGCTACGCCCTTCGCTGAGGAAATCCGCCCCATGTCCTTGCCGACTTCGTGCTCCCTGCGCTCCGCCCTCGCCGTCCTCGCCGTCCTGGCGCCGCTGGGCGCCTGCTCCAGCATCACCGAGGCCGTGCGCGGCCCGGAGCTCGCCCCGGTCGGCTATCCGGCCGCCCTGGTTCCGCGCGAGCAGACCGTCCTGCAGCCGCGCGAAGGGCCCGGTCCCGGCAGCGCCAACTCGCTGTGGCGCAATGGCGCGCGGGCCTTCTTCGCCGATCAGCGGGCGTCCAGGGTCGGCGACATCCTGACGGTGACGATCGACATCGACGACAGCGCCAAGACCAGCAACACCACCACTGCCGGCCGCGATTCCAGCCTCACCGCCGGCGTGCCGCACCTGTTCGGCCTGGAGTCCAGCCTCGGCAAGATCATGCCCAGCGCCTACGACCCGAGCAACATGCTCAGCACCAACACCAAGACCACCAACACCGGCGCCGGCTCGGTGGATCGCAAGGAGCAGATCTCCACCACCATCGCCGCGGTGGTCACCGCCGTCCTGCCGAACGGCAACCTGGTGATCCAGGGCACCCAGGAGGTGCGCACCAACAATGACATCCGCCAGCTGACCGTGGCCGGCATCGTGCGGCCGGAGGACATCTCCTCGGCCAACACCATCAAGCACACCCAGATCGCCGAGGCCCGCATCAGCTACGGCGGCCGCGGCGACATCAGCCGCGTGCAGAAGACGCCCGCCGGCCAAGCGCTGGCGGAGAAGTTCTGGCCGTTCTGACCGGCGCCCGGGCTCGCCGCCACGAGCGCCTTGCGCCAGGCGCGGGCCACCTACAAAGATGCCGGCGATCTTCGCAGAACCGTGGAGCGCTCGGGACATGCAGGCCTTGGCCGCCTACTGGAGCGACCCCCGGTTCCTTCCGCATGGATTTTGCCTGCAGTGGCGGCCGGACGTGCTGCTCCTGCACCTGCTTTCGGACGGCGTGATCGCGCTGTCCTATTTCAGCATCCCGCTGGCCATCCTGTGGTTCCTCCGCCGGCGGCGCGACCTGATCGCCGAGCACCGGCACGTGGCCCTGCTGTTCAGCATCTTCATCCTGGGCTGCGGGCTCACCCACGTCTTCGGCATGATCGTGCTGTGGAACCCGGTCTACGTCCTCGACGGCTGGGTCAAGGCGTTGACCGCCCTGGCCTCGGTCTTCACCGCCGTGGTCCTCTGGCCGCTGGTTCCGCGCCTGCTGAAGATCCCCTCGCCCAATGAGCTCGAGGCGGTCAACACCGCCCTGGCAGCCGAGATCGCCGCCCGCCGCGAAGCGCTCGCCGAGCTGCAAGGCATCCGCGCCAACCTGGAGGCCGAAGTCCACCGGCGCACCGCAGAGGTGCAGTCGCTGGCGCGCCGTTTCGAGATCGCCACGTCGGGGTCGTTCATCAGCCTCGTCGAGCAGGACGCCGAGCTCCGCTTCACCTGGGAGCACAACCAGCGGTTCATTTCCGGATCGCTCATCGGCAAGACCGACGAGGAGGTTCTGGGCGAGGCGGCCGCCAAGGTGCTCGCGCCGCTCAAACGGCAGGTGCTGGAGAGCGGCGAGCCGCTGCGGGCCGAGGTCAGCCTCCCGCTCGGCGACGACGAACGCCACCTCGAAGTCCGGATCACCCCGGCGGAGGTGGGAGGCTCCGGCCGCGGGCTGCTGATCGTCTCGGTCGACATCAGCGAGCAGAAGCGCCAGCAGGAGCACCTGCAGCTGATCCTGCGCGAGCTGGCGCACCGGGCGAAGAACCTGCTCTCCCTTGTGGAAGGCATTGCGCGCCAGACGGTCAAGGCTGAAGGGCTGCCCAAGAGCTTCATCGAGCGGTTCGGCAAACGGCTGTCGGCGCTGGGGGCGGCCTACGACCTGCTGATCGGCCACGACTGGCGCGGCGTCGACCTGGCGGCCCTGATCGATTCCCAGCTCGCCCACGTCCTGCCGGAGGGCCGCGCGCGTGTGGCGATCACCGGGCCAGCGGTGGTGGTGGGGCCAGAGGCCGGCCAGTACCTTGCGCTGGCGATGCACGAGCTGGCCACCAACTCCACCAAGTACGGCGTGCTCAACCGCGCCGAAGGGACCCTCGAGGTGGCCTGGCGGCTGCAGCCCCGCGACGACGGGCGGCCGCACATCGAGCTGGCGTGGACCGAGCGCGATAGCCCCACGTCGCCGCCGACGCACAGCGGCTTCGGCCGCCAGCTGCTGGAGACCATCGTGCCACGCGGCCTTCGCGGCGACGCGAAGCTCGACTTCGACCCGAACGGGCTCTCTTGGAAGATCTCCTTTGCGGGTTGATAGTCGGAGCGTAGGCGAGGCGCCGGACGCGACGCCCGCAGGTCGGGGCGAGCGGCTCGGGGGCGAGAATGGCTCAGGTGTTGATTGCTGAAGACGAGGCCTTCACCGCCATGGCGCTGGCCGACGTGCTCGAAGACCGCGGCCATGTCGTCAAGGATGCGCCGGATGGGGCGGTGGCGATCGACATCCTGCGGGGCTTTTCGCCCTGCGTCCTGGTCACCGACCTGATGATGCCCAATGTGGACGGCGCGGCCCTGATCCGGCACGTCAAGTCGATGTCCAGCCGGGGGATGGGCATCGTGCTGATCACCGGGGTGCCGGAATCCAAGCTGCCGCACGGCCTGGAATACGACGCCTACCTCGGCAAGCCCGTCGACCACGACGAGCTGTGCACCGTAGTGGAGAGCCTGGCCGGCGCCTGCCCCTGTTGAGCAGCGTCTGGCTTGAACGCCCCCTTCCGTCTCCCCCTAAGCCCGCCGCCCCTTCGCCGCGATGTTGCTGACGCCGAGCGCGCCCAGCGCCGCCTGCAGGATGCCTTCGGCGTCGAGGCCCGCCTGGGCGTACATGGCTTCCGGCTTGTCCTGGTCCTGGAAGACGTCGGGCAGCACCAGGCTGCGGATCTTCAGGCCGCGATCGAGCGCGCCGTGCTGGGCCAGCGCCTGCAGGACGAAGGCGCCGAAGCCGCCCATCGCCCCTTCCTCCACCGTGATCAGCGCCTCGTGCTCGCGGGCCAGCCGCAAGATCAGATCGAGGTCGAGCGGTTTGGCGAAACGGGCGTCGGCGACGGTGGTCGAAAGGCCGCGGGCGCCCAGCAGGTCGGCGGCCCGCAGGGATTCGGAGAGCCGCGTGCCGAAGGACAGGATGGCGACCGCCGTCCCCTCGCGGACGATGCGGCCCTTGCCGCTCTCCAGCGGCTCGGCGATGTCCGGCATCTCCACGCCCAAACCGTCGCCGCGGGGATAGCGGAAGGCGCTCGGCCGGTCGTCGATGGCGACCGCAGTG
>CBJNAS010000347.1:0-3904 GCA_966434565.1 uncultured Phenylobacterium sp. | reverse complement strand
CCTCGACGAAGGCGTCGGCCTCCGCCTCGGTGTTATATAGGGCGAAGGAGGCCCGCGCGCTCGACGTCAGGCCGAAACGCCGCATCAGCGGCTCGGCGCAGTGGGTGCCAGCGCGCACCGCCACCCCGTAGCGGTCGAGGATCTGGGCCACGTCGTGGGCGTGGGCTCCCTCCACGGTGAAGGCCAGGATCGCGCCCTTCCCCGGCGCGTCGCCCAGCACGCGGAGCCAGTTGGCGCCGCCCAGCCGCTCGCGGACCCGCCGGTAGAGCCCTGCCTCGTGGCGGGCGACGGCGACGCGGTCCAGGCCCGACAGCCAGTCGATCGCCGCGCCCAGGCCGATCACCTCGAGGATCGGCGGCGTCCCGGCCTCGAAGCGGTGCGGCGCATCGGCGTAGGTGATCGCCTCCTCCGTCACCGTGCCGATCATCTCACCCCCGCCCTGGTAGGGCGGCAAGGCGGCCAGACGCTCGGCCTTGCCGTAGAGGACGCCGATGCCGGTCGGTCCGTAGAGCTTGTGGCCGGAGAAGACATAGAAGTCGACGTCCAGCGCCTTCACGTCGACCGGCTCGTGGACGATGCCCTGGCAGCCGTCGACCAGCACCAGCGCGCCCGCCGCGTGGGCCATACGCGCGATGTCCTGCACCGGGTTGATGGTCCCCAGCACATTCGACATGTGGGTGACCGCGACGACCTTGGTCCTGGGGCCCAGCAGCCGCTGGAAATGCTCCAGGTCCAGGGCTCCCGCGTCCGTCACCCGGGCGAACCTGAGGACCACGCCCTTGCGCTCGCGCAGGAAATGCCAGGGGACGATGTTGGCGTGGTGCTCCATCTGGGTAAGCACGATCTCGTCGCCGGGTCCAAGCGAGGCGCCCAGGCTGGAGGCGACCAGGTTGATCGCCTCGGTCCCGCCCTTGGTGTAGACGATCTCCGACGGATCGGCGCCGATGAAGGCGGCGACCTTGCCGCGCACCGCCTCGTAGGCGTCGGTGGTCTCGTTCGCCAGGGTGTGCAGGCCGCGGTGCACATTGGCGTAGGAGTGCTCCATCGCCCGTGTCATCGCCTCGATCACCGCACGCGGCTTCTGCGCCGAAGCCGCGCTGTCGAGATAGACCAGCGGCCGGCCGTTCACCTCACGCGCGAGGATCGGAAATTCCTTGCGGATGTGTTCGGGGTTGAAGCTCACAGCGCCCGCCCTCCACCGCTCATCCGGGCGATAGCCGGGACCCAAGCCGATATGCAGAATTGGGCGACGGGCGCGCCGCTCGGCCGAGCAGGACGATCCCATTCAGCTTGGGTCCCGGCTTTCGCCGGGATGAGCGGAAAAGGTGTGAAGCTCATGCCCGGCTCCTCAGCCGCTCGGCCGCCCAGGCGCGGGCCGCCTCGCGCGCGCCCTCGTGGCCGATCCGGTCGATGACCTCGCCGACGAAGGCCTCCGTCAGCAGCGCGCGCGCGTCCGGCTCCGGGATGCCGCGCTGGCGCATGTAGAACAGCGCCTCCTCGTCGAGCGCGCCCACCGTATTGCCGTGGGCGCAGGCCACGTCGTCGGCGTAGATCTCCAGCTCCGGCTTGGCGTCCACCTCGGCGTGGTCGGAGAGCACGAGGGCGTGGTGGCCCATGCGCGCCTCGGTCTTGTCCGCGCCTTCGGTGACGATGATGCGGCCCTGGAAGACGCCGCGGGCCTGGTCGCGCGCCATGCCCTTGGTGAGCTGGTCGGTGACGCCGTCGAGGCCTTCGTGGGTGACGGCCGTGGTCAGGTCGGCGTGGCGCTTGCCGTCCAGCAGATAGACGCCGTCCAGCCGCAGCTGCGCATGACCGCCGGGGTGATGCACCCGGGTCTCCAGCCGCTGGCGGCGCGCGCCTGCGGTCAGGGTGGTCTGGGCGAACTCCGCCCTGGGCGCGAGCTGGACCTCGGCCTGGCTCACCGCGACCGCCTCGGCGTCCTCGTCGGCGAGCACGATCCGCTCGAGCCGAGCGCCCTCGCCCAGCGCGATCGTCAGCGTGGTCTGGGCGAGATAGCCGCCCTCGCCGCGATAGGTCTCCAGCAGGGTGGCGCTGACGCCCGGCGAGACCGAGATCCGCACGCTCGCCGCGTGGCCGCCGTCGCCCCGGGAGACGATGTCGAGCGCCAAGACCTGGTCCGCCGCGACAGCGGTCGTCGCCTCGCCGCCGTTGCCGAGGGCGAGGCTCCGCGCCGATAGCCCGGCGAACGGACCGGGCGCGACCGCATCCGCGGCGAGCGGCGCCGACGGCTCGGGGACTTGCCGGATCAGGCCGCGCAGGTCGGTCCAGCGCCAGTCCTCGTCCCGGCGGCTCGGCAGTTCGGCGGGATCGCGGGTGCGGATGGCCGAGGCCAGGCTCATGCGGCCCTCGCGTAGCGGTCGTAGCCCTCGCGCTCCAGCTCCAGCGCCAGCTCCGGCCCGCCCGAGGCCACGATCCGGCCCGCGGAGAGCACGTGCACCCGGTCGGGCCGGATGTAGTCGAGCAGGCGCTGGTAGTGGGTGATCACCAGCATCGACCGCTCGGGCGAGCGCAGCGCGTTCACGCCCTCGGAGACGATGCGCAGCGCATCGATGTCGAGGCCGGAGTCCGTCTCGTCGAGGATCAGCAGGCGGGGCTCCAGCACCGACATCTGCAGGATCTCCATCCGCTTCTTCTCGCCACCGGAGAAGCCGACGTTGAGCGGCCGCTTCAGCATCTCGAAGTCGACCTTCAGCGCGGCGGCCTTCTCGCGGGCGAGCTTGAGGAACTGCGGCGCGGGGACCTCCGGCTCACCGCGGGCCTTGCGCTGGGCGTTGAGCGCCGTGCGGATGAAGGTGAGCGCCGGGACGCCGGGGATCTCCAGCGGATACTGGAACGACAGGAAGACGCCGCGCGCGGCGCGCTCGTTCGGCTCGAGGGCCAGCAGGTCCTCACCGTCCAGCGTGGCGCGGCCGCCCGTGACCTCGTAGCCCTCGCGCCCGGTGAGCACATAGGAGAGCGTCGACTTGCCGGCGCCGTTGGGGCCCATGACCGCGTGAACTTCGCCCGTGGGGACCTCGAGCGAGAGCCCTTTCAGGATCTCCTTGTCCTCGACGCGCGCTTGCAGGTTCTCGATCGTCAGCATGGGTCAGTGGGTCTCTTCGAGCAGGTACTGGGCGACCAGGCGGAGCGCATCGGGCAGGCTGTGCACCGTCTCCTGGCGGCGGGGCGCGGCCGCGCCGGCAGGCGCCCCGCGCTTGTCGGCGTGGGTCACCGAGATCGCCCCGCTTTCGAAATAGGCGGAGATGCGGAACCGCTCATGATCCAGGAGCACGCTGTAGCGGCGCTGGTCGGCGGTCAGGTCACGGGCCCTCAGGAACTCCGGATCGGCGGTGATCGCCGCCAGGAGGGCGCCGGCGCCGGCGAGGTCGGCCTCCTGCTGCTTCTGCAGGGCCTCCTCCTTGGCGCGGCGCTCGGTATCGCGCCGCTCGCGCTCGACCTCGAAGGCGTCCTTCAGCGACAGCGGCGTCTCGGCGGTCTTCTTGTGGCTCGCGCTCATCCGACGCTCCCTTCCAGAGAGATGGCGACCAGCTTCTGCGCTTCGACGGCGAACTCCATCGGCAGTTCCTGCAGCACGTCCTTGACGAAGCCGTTGACCAGCAGCTGCACGGCTTCCTCCTGCGAAAGGCCCCGCTGCATCACATAGAACAGCTGGTCTTCCGACAGCCGGGTGGTCGTGGCCTCATGCTCGAACACCGCCGCCGCGTTGCGCGCCTCGACATACGGCACCGTGTGGGCGGCGCAGTGCTTGCCGATGAGCAGGGAGTCGCACTGGGTGAAGTTGCGCGCGCCCTTGGCCTTCGGGTGCGCTGAGACCAGGCCGCGATAGGTGTTGGTCGAGCGGCCGGCGCTGATCCCCTTGGAGATGATCCGCGAGCGGGTGTTG
>CBJNAS010000346.1:0-3982 GCA_966434565.1 uncultured Phenylobacterium sp. | reverse complement strand
TGGTCATCGACATCCCCGAGGACGTGCAGTTCGCCAAGTGCGCCTACCAGGGCCCGCACGAGGTGAAGCCGGCCCACAACTACGCCCCGCGCACCAAGGGCGACCCCTCGCGCATCGCCGAGGCGGCGGCGCTGATCGCCGGCGCGAGGCGGCCGATCCTCTACACCGGCGGCGGCGTGATCAACGCCGGCCCGTGCGCCGCCGAGCTGCTGCGCGAGCTGGCCGAGCTGACCGGCGCACCGGTCACCTCCACCCTGATGGGACTGGGCGCCTTCCCCGCCTCGAGCCGGCAATGGCTGGGCATGGTCGGCATGCACGGCTCCTTCGAAGCCAACAACGCCATGCATGATTGCGACGTGATGATTGCAGTCGGAGCGCGCTTCGATGACCGGGTGACCGGCCGCCTGGACGCGTTCGCCCCCACCTCGCGGAAGATCCACATCGACATCGACCCGTCCTCGATCAGCAAGAACGTCCGCGCCGACGTGGGCATCGTCGGCGACGCCGCCTCGGTGCTGGCGGATCTGATCGCCGCCTGGAAGCATCGCCGCTATGCCGTCGACCCGGGCGCGCTGGCCGACTGGTGGCAAGAGATCGACGCCTGGCGGGCGCGCGACTCCTTCCGCTACCGGCCGGACCAGCAGCTGATCAAGCCGCAGTACGCGATCCAGCGCCTCTATGAGCTGACCCGGGACCGCGACGTCTACGTCACCACCGAGGTCGGCCAGCACCAAATGTGGGCGGCGCAGTTCTTCCACTTCGACCAACCGAACCGCTGGATGACCTCCGGCGGCCTGGGCACCATGGGCTACGGCCTGCCCGCGGCGGTGGGCGTGCAGATCGCCCATCCCGACAGCCTGGTCATCGACATCGCCGGCGACGCCTCGGTGCAGATGACCATGCAGGAGATGTCGACGGCGGTGCAGCACGACCTGCCGATCAAGATCTTCATCCTCAACAACGAGTGGATGGGCATGGTGCGCCAGTGGCAGCAGCTGCTGCACGGCGAGCGCTACTCCCACTCCTATTCGGCGAGCCTGCCGGACTTCGTGAAGATGGCCGAGGCCTTCGGCTGCGTCGGCCTGCGGGCCGAGCATCCGGACGAGCTGGACGACAAGATCCGCGAGATGATCGACGTGCGCCGCCCGGTGATCTTCGACTGCCGGGTGACCAAGGAAGAGAACTGCTTCCCGATGATCCCCTCCGGCAAGGCGCACAACGAGATGATCATGGCCGAGGAATCGCGGGATCTCGGCTCGATCATCGACGAGGCGGGCAAGCGGCTGGTGTGACGAACTTCCCTTAGCTCCCCCACAAGGTGGGGGAGACGACCCGCCCGCCGCGCGAAGCGGAGACACCGGAAGGCGCCCCCAAGATTTCCGCCTCGGGTGTAGGATCGCAACGCTGTCGCCCGTCTTTCGCACGGGGGCGCGATGATGGCCCTTCAGGCGGGCGGCTGGACCGCTCGAGATCGGGAGACGCTGCGATGGGCGAGAACCACGGCCGTTACATCTGGTACGAACTGCTGACCACCGACCCGGAGGCCGCCAAGCGCTTCTACGGCGACGTCGTCGGCTGGACCTTCGAGGACATGACCGGCGGCGGCATGACCTACTCGGTTTGCCAGGCGAACGGCGACGGCGTGGGCGGGATCATGCTGATCCCCGACGAGGCCAAGGCGATGGGCGTCCCGCCGAACTGGACCGGCTACGTCTGCGTCGACGACTGCGACGCGGCGGCCGGGAAGATCAAAAGTCTGGGCGGATCGGTGATCCGCGCGCCCGACGACATTCCGAACATCGGCCGCTTCGCCGTGGTCGCCGACCCGCACGGGGCGGTGTTCGAGATCATGACGCCGCTGCCGATGGACCCGCCCCGCCCGCGCGCGGCTCAGGGAACGCCCGGCCACGCCAGCTGGCACGAGCTCTACGCCGGCGACCTGCAGGCGGACTGCGGGTTCTACGCCGAGATGTTCGGCTGGCGGAAGGACCAGGCGATGGAGATGGGCCCGATGGGGACCTACCAGCTCTGGGCCAACCAGGACGGCGTGATCGGCGGCATGATGGCCAAGCCGCCGCAGGTCCCCCGGCCCGGCTGGCTCTACTACTTCCAGGTCGGCCCGATCGACGCGGCGGTCGAAAAGGTGAAAGCCGGTGGCGGCCAGGTCGTCAACGGCCCGATGGAGGTGCCCGGCGGCGACTGGATTATCCAGGGCGTGGACCCGCAGGGCGCGATGTTCGCGCTGGTCGGCAAGCGCTAGGTCAGCGCGCGCCGCTCAGCTCCGACCCTGGGTGACGATCTCCGACAGCGCCGCGACCAGCCTGGCGAGCTCGGCGCCGGAGCCGACCGTGATCCGCAGCCAGTCGGAGATCCGCGGGGCGGAGAAGTGGCGGACCAGCACGGCGCGTTCTCTGAGCGCCGCCGCCAGGGCCTGCCCGGCGTGGGCTGGATGGCGAACGAAAACGAAGTTGGCGCTGGAGGGCAGGACCTCGAAACCGAGGCCGACGAGGTCGGCGGTCAGGCTCGCACGGTTGCGGATCACCGTGGCGCGGGTCTCCTGGAGCCAGGCCTCGTCCGCCAGGGCGGCGATCGCGCCGGCCTGGGCGGGACGGCCCAGCGGATAGGAGTTGAAGCTGTCCTTCACCCGCGTCAGCGCCTCGATCAGAGCCGCGTCGCCGATCGCATAGCCGACCCGCAGGCCGGCGAGCGCCCGCGACTTGGAGAAGGTCTGGATGACCAGCAGGTTGGGGTGGTCATGCACCAGCGGGATGGCGGTCTCTGCGCCGAAGTCGACATAGGCCTCGTCGATCACCACCGCGGCGTCCGAGCGCGCCTGCGCCAGCCGGGCGATCTCGGCGCGCGGCAGGGCGACGCCGGTCGGCGCATTGGGGTTGGCGATGATCACCGGCCCGCCGCGGCCGAGGTAGTCGTCGATCCGCACCCGCATCGCCGGATCGAGCGGGACGGTCTCGTGCTCGATCCCCAGCAGCCGGCAGTAGACGGGGTAGAAGCTGTAGGTGATGTCGGGGAAGAGGAGCGGCGCGGCCTGCTTCAGCAGGGCGGCGAAGGCGTGCGCCAGCACCTCGTCCGAGCCGTTGCCGACGAACACTTGCGCGGGCGCCACGCCGTGATAGGCGGCCAGCGCCTCGCGAAGCCGCGTCGACTGCGGATCGGGATAGAGCCGCAAGCTCTCCGCGGCCGCCGCACGGACCGCCTCGATCGCCCTGGGCGAGGGACCGAACGGGCATTCGTTGGTGTTCAGTTTCACCAGGCCCGGGATCTGCGGCTGCTCGCCCGGCACATAAGGCGAAAGCCCCCGGGCCAGGTCTGACCAATACCGGCTCACGCACATCCCCCTCGCTGGCCTGAAACGCGGGTGGAGCGATGGTCGCGCGCGCCCTCCGCGTCAAGCTGCCGGCATGGAACGGAGCGCGCGCCGCTCGCGCTTACTGCGCAGATCATCGAGGAGATCGTCATGCGCACCATGCTCGCAATGATCGCGGCGACCGCGCTGTTGCTCGGCGTCTCGGGATGCATCCACAGCACGGCGGGCGGGGCGGCGACGGGCGCCGTCGCGGGCGCCGTGGTCGCCGGACCGGTCGGCGCGGTGGTCGGCGGGGCGACGGGCGCCGTGGTCGGCCACATCAATCATTGACGGCCTTCCGGCGACAGCGAGGTTGCCGCGGGCGTCGGCCTGTGACACCTGACGCGCGACTCGCCTTCGGACGCCTCAGATGACCACCGACCCGCAGCCCGCCTCCGTCTATGACCTCGCCCATGACGAGGAGCCGGAGAACCTCGCCACCTTCGCCGTCCTGGTGGACAACGAGCCGGGCGTGCTGCACCGGCTGGTCGGCCTGTTCGCCGCCCGCGGCTACAACATCGAGAGCCTGACCGTCGCCGAGACCGACCGCAAGGCGCACACCAGCCGGGTCACCATCGTCACCCGCGGCACGCCGCACGTGCTGGCCCAGATCGAGGC
>CBJNAS010000345.1:0-3988 GCA_966434565.1 uncultured Phenylobacterium sp. | reverse complement strand
GCTTCCGGGAAGCGGATGTAGTGGAAGAAGCAGCGGCGCAGGAAGGCGTCCGGCAGGTCCTTCTCGTTGTTCGAGGTGATGACCACGATCGGCCGCACCCGCGCCTTGATGGTCTCGTTGGTCTCGTAGACGTAGAACTCCATCCGATCGAGCTCCTGCAGGAGGTCGTTCGGGAACTCGATGTCCGCCTTGTCGATCTCGTCGATCAGCAGCACCGGGCGCTGGCCGGCCTCGAACGCTTCCCAGAGCTTGCCCTTCTTGATGTAGTTGCGGACGTCCTTGACCCGCTCGTCGCCCAGCTGGCTGTCGCGCAGGCGCGAGACGGCGTCGTATTCGTAGAGGCCCTGGATGGCCTTGGTGGTCGACTTGATGTGCCAGGTGATCAACTCGGCATCGAGCGCCTTGGCGATCTCCTCGGCCAGCACGGTCTTGCCGGTGCCGGGCTCGCCCTTGATCAGCAGCGGACGCTGCAGGGCGATGGCGGCGTTGACGGCCACCTTCAGGTCCTCGGTGGCGACGTAGTTCTCCGTGCCTTCGAAACGCTGGCTCATTCCCACTCCCGAGCGGACGTCCCGGGCCCGCCTATCGAACGATTGTTCAGGCGGCGCAGACTAAAGTGCGCGACGAAGGGCGCAAGCGGGGAGGCTTCGCTGCCTCAATGGGGAGGGAAAATGCTCAACCTCATTCCGGCTTCGCCCGGGTGACGCCGTCGCGAGTCTCCGAATATCCCATGCGGCGCAGGTCCTCGTCGCCGACCTCGCGGGCGGAGAAGTTGGTGAAGTCGTCCTCGCCGCCTTCCACCTCGTCGCGGTCGCGGACTTCGTCGAGGCCCTCGATGTCGCTGGCGGCTAAGGCGTCGTCGTCGTATTCGCCGCCGGGCTCGCCGCCCAGGCCGTCGAGGTCGTCCTCGTGCTCCTCGTCCACCGCGCGGTAGTCGAGCTCGTCGTCCTCCTCGGCGTCGTCATCGTCGAAGGCGTCGGGGTCGAACTCGTCGGCGTCCAGGGCCATTTCCTCGTCCTCGTCGCGGTCGCCGGCGCGGGAGGTGACGTCATAGACGTCTGGCATCTCCTCGAAGGTGCGCCTGTCCTCGGCCGGGGTCACGGGGGATTCGCCGCCCAGAGAGACGTCGCCCTCGCCGCCGACCGTCATGCTCTCGTCGAAGGTCTCGGCCTGATCCTGGGGATCGAAGTCGGGTTCGCTGTCGAAGCTGGTTCCGGGCATCGGAGGCCTCCTGCGGCGGCGCGTGGCGCGCCCTGCAAGGGAAATCCCTCAGGCCCGGGTCGGGTTCAGTGTCGGGTGCGCTCAGGCCTCGCGCCCGAACGCGCCCAAGGCCTCCGCCACCCGCGTCATGACCGGCGACCAGTCGCCGAACTGTTCCAGCGGGAACACCCGCGCCTGCGGGTACCAGGCGTAGCGGTCGACCAGGCCCAGCCTCGGCCAGGCGCCTGGCGTGGTGATCAGCCAGGCCGGCGCGCCGCAGGCCGCGGCGATGTTGAAGGTCGCGTTGGAGAATCCCACCACCAGATCCATGGCGCAGCAGAGGGCGGCCACCTCGTCCAGGTCCATCTTCAGGTCGATGCCGGGCGGGCGCCAGATCTCGACGCCGAACTGCGACTTCGCCTGGGTCAGCTCCTCGGCGCAGTCGCCGTATTGCAGGTTGACGAAGGTCAGCCCCGGCTGGACGAGCGCCGCGCCCCAGTCCTCGAAGCCGGCGAAGTAGCGGTGGCGGGCGTCCTTCTTGATGGCGCTCTTCCACAGCAGGCCCACCTTGCGGCCGGGCAGGGCGCTCACCTGCTCGCGCCAGTAGGCCACCCGCGCGGGATCGGCCGCCAGCCAGCCGGTGCGCGCCGGGAAGTCCGCCGCCGTGCGGCGGAACTGGCGCAGCAGCGAGGCCATGGGCGCCCAGAGGTCGACGCCCGCAAGGTCCACCGAGGGAGCCGCCCGGGCGGGCCGCACCCCCAGCGCGCCGGTCACGTGGGCGCAGACCTGGACCTCGGGAAAGGAGCGCTGGAACAGCTCGACAAGCCGCGGCTCCACCGCCAGCACCAGCCGGCCCGCGGGCCCGAGCGCGGCGATCACCTCGGGCAGCAGGTTGGCGAACAGGATCTCGTCGCCCAGCCCCTGCTCGCCCACCGCCAGCAGGGTCTTGCCGGACAGGTCCGCGCCCGGCTGCCAGCGCGGGCGGTCGATCAGGAAGTGGGTGATCTCGGCGAACTGCGGATGGAAGCGCGCTTCGTACTCGTCCCAGCCCTCGCCCAGGCGCCCGAGCGCGATCAGGATGGTGGAGCGCGACAGCCGCATCATCTGCCGCTCGTCCTCGGCCCTGACGCCGGCGATCGCCGCGTCGCAGGCGGCCAGCGCGGCCTCGGCGTCGCCCAGCATCAGCAACGCATTGCCCAGGTTGTAGCGGGCCTTGGGGAAATCGGGCTGAAGGTTCAGCGCCTCCTCGAAGAAGATCTTGGCGGTGCCGTAGTCGCCCTGCTCGGCGACGATGGTGCCCATGGTGTTCCAGAGCATCGGATGCTCGGGCGTTCGCATGATCGCGGGCTTCAGCACCGCGATCGCCTCGTCGAGCCGCTGCTGCTCGCGGATGGCGCAGGCCAGGTTGTTGGCGCCTTCCGGGTGGTCAGGGTGGCGCGCCAGGAAGTGGCGGAACAACTGCTCGGCCTGCTCGCGCATGCCCATGCGGAAGGCCAGGCGGCCCAGGTCGTTGGCCACCTCGGCATGGTCCGGCAGCAGCCGCAGCGCCGATTCGTAGGCCTGGACCGAAGAGGCGAAGTCGCCGGCCTTCTCCCGGGCGATG
Organism: uncultured Phenylobacterium sp.; assembly: GCA_966434565.1. GTDB lineage: Bacteria > Pseudomonadota > Alphaproteobacteria > Caulobacterales > Caulobacteraceae > Phenylobacterium. Next base: position 1,185 of record CBJNAS010000345.1, on the reverse strand, counting down.
GCCAGCAGGTACCAGCCGAATCCGCTCTGCTCGTCCTGCTCCAGCGCCTTGATCGACCACTCGGTGGCGGTCTTGGCGTCTTCCGCGCGGATCGCGTCCACCGCGCGCTGCAGCAGCGGCGCCACGCTGAGCGCCCGGATCTCGGCCATTGCGGCGTTCAGTCGCGCCAGCGCGCCGTTCGAGCCGGCCTGGCCCAGTTCGTCGGCGGTGAAGCGGGTCGGCGCCTTGGGCGCGGCCGCGGCGAGGGCGTTGGCGGAGGTCGCGCTGGCGGGGCCCTGACGCGGCATGGCGATTCCTTGCTCTGACTACGCCTTGCTCACGCCCGCATGCTTAACCAAGACTTAAAGGCGCGCGGCCCGATCCGCCGGCAAGATGCCGTTAACCCCCGCTGCCTAACCCTACCCAGGTGCGCTCGGCCTGAGAGAAGGCGACAATGGGTGAGTCGAATCAGACGGGTTCGTGAGCGTGGGATCGGGAGGCGGATGTGCCGCTCAAATTGTCGCTGAAGCCCGGAGAGAAGTTCGTTCTCAACGGCGCGGTCGTGCAGAATGGCGACCGGCGCGGCGTCCTGGTCCTGCAGAACAAGGCGTCCGTCCTTCGCGAGAAGGACATCATGCAACAGGACAATGCCAATACGCCGGCCAGGCGCATCTATTTCCCGGTCATGATGATGTACCTCGATGAATCGGGGGCGGAGCGCTACTATGACGAGTTCGTGCGCCGCATGAGCGAATTCATGGGCGCCATCCGCAACCCGAACATCCTCGCCGACTGCGTGGACGTGTCGAGGTACTGCATGGAGCGCGAGTACTACAAGGCGCTGATGTTGTGCCGCAAGCTGATCGAGTACGAAGACGAAAGGTTGGGGAATGTCCCTGCAGGCGTACCAGCAAGCAGCGACTAGGGCTGAGACCCCGCGGGAGACGGAATACCGTCTGTTCGCCCAGGTCACGCTGGCGCTCCTCGAGGCCGCCAAGTGCGACCCGTCGGACATCCGCGGCCGCATCGACGCCCTCGACTGGAACCGCCGCGTCTGGTCGACGCTGGGGACTGTCTGCGCCGACCCCGAGAACAAGCTGCCGCCCGAGCTGCGCGCTTCGATCATCTCGCTGAGCATCTGGGTCGGCAAACACACCAGCGCCGTGATCCGCCGCCAGGAAGAGATCCAGCCGCTGATCGACATCA
>CBJNAS010000344.1:0-3990 GCA_966434565.1 uncultured Phenylobacterium sp. | reverse complement strand
AACACGCTGAGCGCCTATGCCCGCGACCTGGCGGACGCCAGCGCCTTCCTGCGCGGCCGGGAGCGTGACCTCGCCGAGGCCCGGGCCGAAGACGTGGAGGCCTATTTCACCGCCTTGGGCGCGCGCGGCCTCTCGGCGGCGACCGCGGCGAGGCGCAGGGCGGCGGTGCGGCAGTTCTACCGCTTCGTGCTGGGCGAAGGCTGGCGCACGGACGATCCCTCGCGCCGCGTCGAGGCGCCGAAGAAGGGCCGCCCCCTCCCGAAGGTGCTGAGCCGCGAGGAGATGGACGGGCTGATCGCCGCCGCCGGCGCGCGCGACGGGGCCCAGGGCCTGCGGCTGGCCTGCATGGTGGAGCTGGCCTACGCCGCGGGGCTGCGGATCTCGGAGCTCACCGGGCTGAGCCTGGCGGCCCTGGCCCGGGATCCGGCCTACCTGATCGTCAAGGGCAAGGGCGGCAAGGAGCGGCTCGCGCCGCTGAACGAGACCGCCCGGGCGGCGGTGAAGGCCTACCTCGCGGTCCGCCCGCAGTTCCTGCCCAAGGGAGACAAGGCCAATCCCTGGCTGTTTCCCTCGCGCGGGGCGGGCGGGCGGTTGACGCCGCGGCGGTTCGCCCAGCTGCTCGACGAGGCCGCCGCCGACGCCGGCATCGACCCGGCCCGGGTCAGCCCGCACGTCCTGCGCCACGCCTTCGCCACCCACCTGCTGGAGGGCGGCGCGGACCTGCGTGTGGTCCAGACCCTGCTGGGCCACGCCGACATCGCCACGACCCAGATCTATACGCACGTCGCCGGCGAGCGACTGCGCGAGGTGGTCGAGACCAAGCATCCGCTCGGGCGGAAGCGGTCGTGAAAGCCCCAGCTCAAAGACGAAGCCGCCCTCGCGGGGCGGCTTCGGCGAGTTTCACTGAGGATGCTCAGCCCGTCACGCGATAGCGGCCGTCGGAGTCGGGACAGACGCGGACGTAGCGGTAGTCGGTCTCGTTGACCGGCGCCGGCGCCAGGCGGCAGCCACGCCGCTGCCAGTAGGCCCAGCGGTCGTCGCGGTAGACGTCGTTGGAGACGGCGTAGGGCCGGGTGTCTTCGTAGCTGTAGTAGAGCCCGCGTTCGTCGCACTTCTGCACGTCGTGGGCATGGCCGACCGCTGCGCCGACGCCGCCGCCCACCAGGGCTCCCAGCACCGTGCCGCCGGTCCGGCCGCCGCCGCGGGAGACGCTGTTGCCCAGCACGCCGCCCAGCAGGGCGCCGATCACGCCGGAGGTCACCGCCGAGTTGTTGTTGCACTTCACCGGCGCGGTATAGGCGCTCTCCCGGCCATAGTAGCCCGCCGAGGGCGCGCCGTAGAGGCCGGGCGAGGTCGGCGCGGCGTAGGCATAGGAGCCACCGGGCGCCCAATAGGACCAGCGGCTCTCGTCCCACCTCGGCGCAGGCCCATAGGCGCGGACATAGGCGCCGTAGCCATAGCGGGCGTCGTAGTCGGCGCGGCGGGCCTGCCAGTCGGCGAGGCGCCGCTCATAGGCCGCGTGCGCGGCGCGATAGGCCTCGCGCTGGTCGCGATAGGTCCGGCGTTGGGCGTCGTACTGGGCCTGCTGGTCTTCGTACTGCCGCTGCTGCTGCATGTACTGGTCCGTGGGGCGGTAGGGCGAACCGCCGTAATCCTGGGCCGCCAGCGGCGCCGCGGTCCCCAGCGCCAGGGCGGAAACCATCGCCGTCGTGAAAGCGATCTTCATCATCGTTCCTCCTCGAGCGCGGCAGCTTGTCAGGGCAGGGTCCGCGCGGTCGTCGAAGACGCGCCAAGGCCCATCACCGGCCCCCCGAACGGAGATACGGGCCAGGCTCGACCTCGCGCCGATAACGGGCGACGGTCTTTGAAGTTGCAGGCCGGCAGCGCGAGCAGCTGGGCTGGGCTGCGGAGCCTTGGCTCGGCCGCTCTTGTTAGCCTGCGCCTTCCCGCCTAATTTCCGCCGCCTCGCGAACCTGGGAGCTCAGCCGGCGGCATGGCCCTGCAATATCTCGAGTTCGAGCGGCCGATCGCCGAGCTCGAAGCCAAGATCGAAGAGCTGTCCAGGCTCTCCGAGACCGCGGGGCCCGGGGCCTTCGAGGCGGAGATCGACAGCCTGCGCGCCCGTGCGCAGCAGCTGCGCCGGCACGCCTACGCCAATCTCGACGCCTGGCAGAAGACCCAGGTCGCGCGCCATCCGGACCGGCCGCACTTCGTGGACTATGTGGCCGATTTGATCGACGACTTCGTCGAGCTGCACGGCGACCGTGTGTTCGGCGACGACCAGGCGCTGATCGGCGGCATGGGCAAGTTCCGCGGCAGGCCGGTGATGGTGATCGGCCACGAGAAGGGGCGCGACACCGCCACCCGGGTGACCCACAACTTCGGCTATGCGCGGCCAGAGGGCTACCGCAAGGCCGTGCGGCTGATGGAGCTGGCCGAGCGCTTCAACTTGCCGGTCGTGAGCATCGTCGACACCGCCGGCGCCTATCCGGGCGTGGCCTCCGAGGAGCGCGGCGTGGCCGAAGCCATCGCGCGCTCGACCGAGAAGTGCCTGCTCCTGGGCGTGCCCAACATAGCCATCATCACCGGGGAGGGCGGCTCCGGCGGGGCGATCGCCATCGCCGCGACCAGCCGGGTGCTGATCCTGGAGCACGCCATCTATTCGGTGATCGCGCCGGAGGGGGCGAACTCCATCCTCTGGCGCGGCGCCCGCAGCGGCGCGGACGCGGCCCGGGCGATGAAGATCAGCGCCCAGGAGCTCGCGGCGATGAAGATCGTCGACCGGATCATCCCCGAGCCCGTGGGGGGCGCCCACGCCGACCGGGCGCAGTGCATGGCCAATGTCGCCGACGCGCTGGAGGAGGAGCTGAAGGCGTTGGAGGGGCTCTCCCCGGACGAGCTGCGCAAGCGAAGGGCCGAGCGGTTCTACGCGATCGGCCGGACGCTGCAGTAGGGCGGGCCGACTTAGCTAGAGACCCCTGCATAGAGGTCCCGCCATTGCGGGTTGCCTCGTTCGATCAGGTCGGAGAACTAAACCAGCGCCCCGTGGCAGTGCTTGAACTTCTTGCCCGAGCCGCAGGGGCAGGGGGCGTTGCGGCCGGTGGCTTCCCAGCCGACCGGCAGCGCCGTGACCGGAAGCGCGGCGCGCTGGTCGGCCGGCAGGCCGTCGGGCAGCGCGCCCATCTGGGCGGCGTTCTCGCCGGTGAGCGGGTCGACGTGGACCTCGACGAACTGGCCGGCCGGCGGCTGCGGCGGCTCCTCGAAGGCGAATTCCACCGTCATCAGCCAGCGCGTCACGTTCTGGCGCAGGTCGACCAGCAGCTTCTCGAACAGGGTGAAGGCCTCGGTCTTGTACTCCTGCAGCGGGTCGCGCTGGCCGTAGCCGCGCAGGCCGATGACGTTGCGCAGGTGGTCGAGGTGCATCAGGTGCTCGCGCCACTGCAGGTCGATCATCTGCAGGAGGAAGCTCTTCTCGACGACGCGCATGTGCTCGCCCATCTGAGTCTCGCGCTCGGCGGCGCGGGCCTCGGCGGCTGAGGCGATGCGCTCCTCGATCTCCTCGTTGGCGATGCCGTCCTCGGAGGCCCAGTCGCGGAGCGGCAGGTCGAGGCCGAGATGGTCGCGCACGTGCTCGGCCAGCCCATCGATGTCCCACTGCTCGGCGTAGGCTTTCGGCGGCAGGTGGCGGTTCACCAGGTCGTCGATGGTGTCGCGCCGCATCTCGGCGACCACGTCGGCGACGCTGGCGGCGTTCATGAATTCTGCGCGCTGCTCGAAGACGGCCTTGCGCTGGTCGTTCACGACGTCGTCGTACTTCAGCAGGTTCTTGCGGATCTCGTAGTTGCGCTGCTCGACGCGCTTCTGGGCGGTGGCGATCGCCGAGTTCAGCCACTTGTGGGTGATCGCCTCGCCGTCCTGGACGCCGAAGGTGCGCATGATCGCGTCCAGCCGCTCGCCGGCGAAGATGCGCAGCAGGTCGTCCTCGCAGGA
>CBJNAS010000343.1:0-3992 GCA_966434565.1 uncultured Phenylobacterium sp. | reverse complement strand
CGGAAATTCCGAGCCGCCCTCGCCCAGCCTCTCCCTCTCTCGCTGCGCTCGGGGGAGAGGGGCGTTCGGAACCCGCCGTCCACGTCCGCGACCTGGTGCGCCGCTTCGGCGACTTCACCGCGGTGGACACCGTCAGTTTCGACGTCGCCCCGGGCGAGATCTTCGGGCTGCTGGGCCCGAACGGGGCGGGCAAGACCACCACCTTCCGCATGCTCTGCGGCCTGTTGCCGGTGACCGGCGGCGAGCTGACCGTGGGCGGGGCGGACATGCGCCGGTCGCGCGCTGCGGCGCGGGCCAAGCTGGGCTATGTGGCGCAGAAGTTCTCGCTCTACGGCGTGCTGTCGGTGGCCGAGAACCTCGACTTCTTCGCCAGCGTCTATGGGCTACGGGGCCGGCGCAAGCGCGAGCGGATCGACTGGGCGCTGGGCGAGCTCGGCCTGCGCGACCAGGCCGGGCTGGCCGCGGACCAGCTCGCCGGCGGCCAGAAGCAGCGGCTGGCGATGGCCGCGGCCCTGCTGCACGAGCCGGAGATCCTGTTCCTCGACGAGCCCACCAGCGGCGCCGATCCCCTGGCGCGGCGCGACTTCTGGCGGCGCATCGCCGCGCTGGCCGACACCGGTGTGACGGTGATCGTCACCACCCACTTCATGGCCGAGGCCGAATACTGCGACCGGGTGGCGATCCTCGACAGCGGTCGGATCCTCGCCCAGGGGCCGCCGGCGGAGATCCGCGCCCGCGGCCGGGCGCCAAAGGAAGGGCGCGAGCCCGACATGGAGGACGCCTTCATCGCCATCGTCGAGGACGCCCGCGGCGCAGCCCGCGCAGGCGGCGCCGCGGCATGAGCGAACCGGCCGCCCAATGGACGCCTGCCCAGTGGACGGGCGGTCAGGCGAAGCGGCGCCGCATCCTGGCCCTGATCCGCAAGGAGGGCCTGCAGGTGCTGCGCGACCCCTCCAGCTTCGCCATCGGCGTGGTGCTGCCGATCGTGCTGATCCTGCTGTTCGGCTACGGGGTCAGCCTGGACGTGCGGCACGTGCCGGTGGCGATCGTCGCCGAGGCGCCTTCGCCGGACACCGCCGAGCTGGCGGCGGGCTTCTCGCTGTCGCCCTATTTCCAGGTCCGGACGGTCACGTCCGCGGCCGAAGCCGAGGAGCTGATGCTGCGGCGGCAGGTCGACGGCGTCGTCTACCTGCGCGAGGACACCGCGCGGCGCGAGCGCCTGGGCGCCGCGCCGGTGCAGGTGATCGTCCACGGCGTCGACGCCAACCGTGCGCGGATCATGCAGGCCTATGCCCAAGGCGCGCTGGGCGAGCTCCAGGCCCGGCGCGCCAGCGAAGGCCGTCCGATCGCCGCCGGCCCGGTCGTGGTCGAGAGCCGGATGTGGTTCAACGAGGCTGACGACAGCCGCTGGTTCCTGGTGCCGGGCCTGGTGGTGCTGGTCATGAGCCTGATGGGCGCCACGCTCACGGCCATGGTGATGGCCCGCGAGTGGGAGCGCGGCACGCTGGAGGCCCTGTTCGTCACCCCGGTCCGGCCGGACGAGCTGCTGATCGGCAAGCTCACGCCCTACTTCCTGCTGGGCCTGGTGGGGCTGGTGATCTGCGTGGCGGCCTCGCGCTTCCTGTTCCACGTGCCGCTGCGCGGCTCGCTGCTCGCGCTGGGCGTCACCTCCATGCTCTACCTGCTGGTCTCGCTGGCGATGGGCCTGTGGATCTCCGCCGTGTTGAAAAGCCAGTTCCTGGCGAGCCAGGTGGCCCAGATCGCGAGCTTTTTGCCGGCGATGATGCTCTCCGGCTTCATCTACGACCTGAGGAGCGTCCCGGCGGCGGTGCGCGTCCTCAGCTTCGGCGTGCCGGCGCGCTACTTCGTGACCCTGCTGAAGACCATCTACCTGGCGGGCGACGTGTGGAGCGTGATCCTGCCCAACAGCCTGGTCCTGGGCGCCTTCGCGGCCGGCCTGCTGCTGGTGACCCGCCGCCTGATCCGTAAGCGGCTGGCATGATCGGCGAGGTCCTCAGGCGCGTGGCGGCGCTGGTGCGCAAGGAGCTGCTGGCGATCCTGAAGGACCCGCGCGGGCGCATCACCCTGTTCGTGCCGCCCATCCTGCAATGCCTGGTGTTCGGCTACGCGGCGACGCTGGACCTCAGCAACGCCCCCTACGCCCTGATCGACCAGGACCGCAGCTTCGCCGCCCAGCAGCTGCTCGACCGGATCGACGGCTCGGGCGTGTTCCGCCGCGTGGCCAACCTGGCGACCCCGGCCGAGGCCGCCCAGGTGATCGATACGGGCAAGGCCTTGCTGGTGCTGCAGATCCCGGCAGATTTCGAGCGGCGGCTGCGGGCGGGCGAGCCCGCGCCGCTGCAGGTGCTGGCCGACGGGCGCAACTCGAACACCGCCGGCACGGCGCTGGCCTACGTGAACAGCATCGTCGCCGACTTCAACGCCGACTGGCGCGCCGCCCACCCCGAGCAAGGCGCCGCGGGCCTGCCGCCGCTCTCGATCCAGCCGGTCCCGCGCGCCTGGTACAACGCCAACCTGGAGACGCGCTGGTTCATGGTCCCGGCTCTGATCGGCACGCTCTCCATGCTGCAGACGATGCTGCTGACCGCTCTGTCGGCGGCGCGCGAGCGGGAGCAGGGGACCTTCGACCAGCTGCTGGTCACGCCGCTCAGGCCCGCCGAAATCATCGCCGGCAAAACCATCCCCTCGATCATCGTCGGCGCGGTGCAGTCCACCAATGTGCTGCTGGTGGCCCAGTTCTGGTTCCGCATACCGTTCCAGGGCTCGTTCCTGGTGCTCTATGCGGGCCTCATGCTGTTCATGGTCGCCGCCGTGGGGCTGGGCCTCTTCGTCTCTTCGATCGCCGCCACCATGCAGCAGGCCATGCTCTACACCATGGTGGTGATGATGCCCTTCATCCTGCTCTCCGGGCTGACCACGCCGATCAGCAGCATGCCGCCGGTCCTGCAGGCCTTCACCGCGATCAACCCGCTGCGCTACGCCATCGACATCGCCCACCGGGTCTATCTGGAGGGGGTGGGCCTCGACCGTTTGTGGCCGGACCTTTGGCCGCTGGCGCTGATCGCCGCGGTGACGCTCACCGCCGCCTCCTGGGTGTTCGAACGGAGGCTCGTATGACTGGCCGAGCCTTGTCGGCGGTCGCCGCGCTTCTGCTCGCCGGCTGCGCCGCGGGGCCGAGCTTCGTCCCGCCCAGGGCCGAGGCGCCGGCGGGCTGGCGCGCCACGACGCAGGCGCGCGCGACGCCGAGCGCGGTGGCCTCGGCGCCCCTCGCCGAGGCGCAGTGGTGGGCGAGCTTCGACGATCCCCAGCTCGCCGCCCTGGAGACCCGGGCGCTCGCCGCCAATCTCGACCTGCGCCAGGCGGTGCTGCGGATCGACGAGGCGCGCGAGCAGGCCCGGCTCGCTGGCGTCGCCGCCTGGCCGAACCTGACCGCCGACGCCGGCATGACGCACCAGCGGATCAGCGAGCGGACGCCCATCACCTCCTTGGTCGGCGCCCTGGGCGGCGGCCGGACCTCCGGCCCGGTCGGCGGTGTTCCGAGCGCCATTCCCGGCCTGAAGAACCCCTTCGACATCTATCAGTACGGCGCCGGCGCCTCCTGGGAGATCGACCTGTTCGGCCGCCTCCGCCGGCAGGCCGAGGCGGCGCGGGCGGAGGCCCAGGCAGCCGTCGAGGATCGCCGCGCGGTGCAGGTGGTGGTGATGGAGGAGGTGGCGGCAGCCTATGTCGACCTGCGCGCCGCCCAGGCTCGCCGCGGCGTGGTCGAGCGGCAGGTCGAGACCGCCGGGCGGCTGTTGAAGATCGCCCGGGACGCCCGCGACGCCGGGCTGGGCGACGACGTCGACGTGGCCGGCGCGGCGTCCGCCCTGGCGAGCAGCCGCGCGGGCCTGCCGCCGCTCGACCAGCAGATCCGCGGCGACCTCGATCGGCTGACCCTGCTGTTGGCGCTGCAGCACGGCGCGCTGGACAGC
>CBJNAS010000342.1:0-4008 GCA_966434565.1 uncultured Phenylobacterium sp. | reverse complement strand
GTTCCCGCCCGTCGACGGCGGCGCGGCGGTCTGCTGGGCGAAAGCCGGGCTCGCCATCATGCCGGCCATGGCCGCGCCACAAATCATGGAAGACGCCATCAGGCGCTCCCGTATGGTCCGTTCGCTCACGATCTGAGGTCCTCCACTGGCCCGCTGTCCCGCAAGCCTGCGCGGGCCAACCTGATCCAAGATGCATCCCAGGGTCACAGCGGAGCCCGGTTACTCTGGTGTTACGTCTACCGTGAAACGAGGGTCAACGTAGATCGTTCATGGTAACAATCTACAAGATCGCAACTGTCACATTATAGACACAGATCCGACCCTTCCAGGGCGTCAAAGCGCTCGGCTTGGCCGTCAAGAGGGGGCTTCAGCCGACCATGCCCCCTGAACCCCGGAGATTAGAGAAAGATCTTTTCCTCGTTTTTTCATACATTTGATGGATATTTGATTGAAAAACGAGCAGGCCGCCTCAGGCGTTGCCAAGGCGCGGCGATAGCCCCTAATGCTTGTCCGGAATCAGACGAAACTGGGCCGACCGATGGTTGCTTTGCGAAACATATGTCACATGATGACCGCAACCCTGGGATGGGCGGTCGCCACATCGGCGCTGGCGGCCGACACGCCCGAGCCTCCGCCGAAGGCCGTTCAGGCGGTGATCGACTGCCGCAGGCTCGCCGACGTCACCCAGCGCGTGGCCTGCTACGACAAGACGATAGACGCCTTGGGCCAGGCCCTCGCCCAGGGCCAGGTGGTCGCCGTCGACCACGCCCAGGTCCAGGCGGTCCGCCGCCAGGCGTTCGGCTTCACCCTGCCCTCGCTCGGCCTGTTCGACCGCGGCGCCCGGCCCGAGGAGATCAATGAGGTCGCGCTCACCGTGCGGAGCGCCGCTCGCAATGGCGACGGCAAGTGGATCGTCGAGCTCGAAGGCGGCCAGGTCTGGCGCCAGATCGACACCGGCGACTTCACCCGCGACCCCAGGCCGGGCGCCAAGGCGACCATCAAGAAGGCCATGCTGGGCAGCTACATGATGATGATCGGCGGCCATTCCCCGGTGCGCGTGCACCGGGATCAGTGAGGCGGTGCAAAACGCCCTCTCAGTGCGCTTCGCGGACAGTTCCCCCGCAAACGGGGGAGCATCTCGGCTCCAGGTCCCCCACCGCGAAAGCGGGAGAGGTGGATCGCGCCGCAGGCGCGAGACGGAGGGGTGTTCGCCCTCACCGCTCCTTCGGATCGATCGCGTCGCGCAGGCCGTCACCGATGAAGTTGAAGCTGGCCAGGGTGGCGATCATCGCCGCCGAGGGGAAGATCAGCAGCCAGGGCGCGAGCTCCATCTGCTGGGCGCCGTCGGCGATCAGCCCGCCCAGCGAGGCCATCGGCGGCTGCACGCCCAGGCCCAGGAAGCTGAGGAAGCTCTCCGCCAGGATCACCGCCGGGATCGTCAGCGTCACATAGACCACCACCGGCCCCAGCAGGTTCGGCACGATGTGCCGGGCGATGATGGCGGCGTTGGTGAGTCCCGCCGCCCGGGCGGCCTCGACGAACTCCTTCTGCTTCAGCGCCAGCGTCTGGCCGCGGACGATGCGGCTCATGGTCAGCCACTCCACCGCCCCGATCGCCAGGAACATCAGGACCAGGCTCGAGCCGAAGGCGACCATCAGCAAGATGACGAAGAAGATGAACGGCAGGGAATAGAGCACGTCGACGATGCGCATCATCGCCTCGTCCGTTCGCCCGCCCGCGAAGCCCGCGAGCGCGCCCCAGGCCACGCCGATGGCCAGCGACACCGCCGTCGCGGTCAGGCCGATGGCCAGCGAGACCCGCAGCCCCATCAGCAGCCGCGCCAGCAGGTCGCGCCCCAGGGCGTCGGTCCCCAGCAGGTGGCCGCCGGTCAGCGGCCCCATCCAGACGTCGGACTTGCGCACCTCGTCGTAGCCGTAGGGCGCGAGCCAGGGCCCGACCAGGGCGGCCAGCGTCAGGACGCCCAGCGCGATCATCCCGCCCACCGCGGCGCGGTTGGCGAGCAGCCGCCGGCGCGCGTCGTCCCAGAGGCTGCGGCCGCGCACGGCGGCCCGCTCCAGGGTCTCGGCCCCACGCCTCATGCCCGCCGCGCTCATCCCAGCCGCACCCTGGGGTCGAGCGCTGCGTAGAGCAGGTCGGCGAGCAGGTTGAGCAGCAGGATCAGGGCGGCGTAGACGATCACCATGCCCATCACCACGGTGTAGTCGCGCTGCAGGGCGCTGACGACGAAGAACTTGCCGAGCCCCGGCAGGTTGAAGATCCGCTCCACGACCAGCGAGCCGGTCAGCAGGCCGGCGCAGGCCGGGCCAAGATAGCTGACCAGCGGCAGCAGCGCCGCGCGCAGGGCGTGCCGGGCGATGATGCGGCGTTCCGAGAGGCCCCTGGCGCGCGCCGTGCGCACGTAGTTCGAGCGCAGCGCCTCGACCATCCCGGCCCGGACCAGCCGGGAGATCACCGCGATCTGCGGCAGGGCCAGCACCGTCACCGGCAGCACCAGGTTGGCCGGCGCCCCGCCATTCCAGCCGCCGGTCGGCAGCCAGCCCAGCTTCGAGGCCAGGGCCAGCACCAGCAGCGGCGCGGTCACGAAGGTCGGCACGCAGAGCCCCAGGACCGCCAGCCCCATCACCGCGTGGTCCACGCCGCCGTTCCGTCGCGCCGCGGCCAGCACGCCCAACGGCGCCCCGACGGCCAGGGCCAGCACGATGGCGAGCCCGCCCAGCTCCAGGCTCACCGGGGCGTTCTCCGTCAGGATGTCGAGGACGCTCTTGTCCCTGTACTTCAGCGAGGGGCCGAGGTCGCCGCGCGCCACCCCGGCCACATAGCCGAGGTATTGTTCGCCGAGCGGCCGGTCGAGGCCGTAGCGCGCCCTCACGTTGCGCTCTATCTCCGGCGACAGCCGCCGGTCGGTGTCGAACGGCCCACCGGGGGCGGCGCGCATCATGAAGAAGGCGAGGGTGATGACCGTCAGCAGGGTCGGGATCGCGACCAGCAGGCGCCGGCCTATGTAGGCGAGCATGGGCGGGGCGCGGGACCTTGGGCCAGGGGTAGGGCTGGAAGCCGCTGCGACCTTCCCTCCCCGTCGGATTGATGTCAAACCGGCCGCGGCACAGAGACGAGAAGCGCATGACCCAGTTCCGACGCGTCACCGACCGGATTTCCGTCAGCCCGCAGATCGGCCTGGAGGACGTCGAGGGGGCGGCCCACCAGGGCTTCCGCCTGATCATCAACAACCGCCCCGACGGCGAGGAGCCAGGCCAGCCCTCCAGCAGCCAGATGCAGGCCGCGGCCGCCGCGGCGGGCCTGGACTACGCCCATGTGCCGGTGCGCGGCGGCCCCAGCCGCGAGCAGGTCGAGACCCAGCGGACCCTGGTCGAGCAGGCGGACGGGCCAGTGCTGGCCTTCTGCCGTTCGGGCACGCGCTCCATCGTCACCTGGGCGCTGGGCGAGGCGCTGTCGGGCGCGACGAGCCGCGAGGAGCTGGTCCGGCTCGGCCGCGAGGCGGGGTACGACCTCTCCGGCGTCCTGCCGGGCTAGCCCTGCCCGATGATCCCCTACGTCCGCGAGATCGCCTTCGAGTACGGCCGGGTCGACCAGGTCTCGCCGCGGATCCGCCGCGTGATCGCGAACAATCCCGGCCCCTTCACCTACACCGGCACCGGTGTCTACATCATCGGCCGAGGCGAGGTCGCGGTGATCGATCCCGGCCCGGAGCTGCCCGAGCATCTCGAGGCGCTGCTGGCGGCCACGGCGGGCGAGCGCATCACCCACATCCTGGTCACCCACCATCACGCGGACCACTCGCCGCTCGCTGCGGCGCTCAAGGCCCGAACCGGCGCGCCGATCTACGGCTGCGCGCTCGCCGAGCCGCCGCAGCCGGACACGGGCGAAGTCAAGATGGAAGCCGGCCACGACCTCGCCTTCGCCCCCGACGTCAGCCTCTGCGCCGGCGGCCTGATCCAGGGCGCCGGCTGGACCCTGGACGCCATTCCC
>CBJNAS010000341.1:0-4030 GCA_966434565.1 uncultured Phenylobacterium sp. | reverse complement strand
AGTTGTTGTGAGCAGCGCGCCGTGCCTTTGCCTGGGCTATGCGTTGGATGGTCTCCGCCCCGGTCGTCGGCGCCGGGCCCAGAGAGCGCACCCTGACCCGGGCGAGGCCGCTGTTTTCGTAGCCCAGCTGGCGCGCCGCCTCCTGGGACAGGTCGATGATCCGGTTGCCGACGAAAGGCCCGCGGTCGTTCACCCGCACCACGAGCTTGCGCCCGTTCGCCAGGTTGGTGACCTCGACCATCGCCGGCAGCGGCAGGGTGGTGTGCGCCCCGCTCACCGCGGTCATGTCGAAGATCTCGCCGTTCGACGTCCGCCGCCCGTCGTAGGCCTCGCCGTACCAGGAGGCGACGCCGACCATGTTGTAATTCGGCTGTTCGTGCGGCGTATAGCGGACGCCGCCGACCACATAAGGCCGATCCCACGCATGGCCTGTGGTCATCGGCGCGACCGAAGCCGCGCTCGAGACAGCAGGCGAGATCCCGTAATGAGGCTGCGGGACGCCGGCGCAGGCGACCAGCGAGGCTGCGCCCACGACCACCAGAGCCACGCGCAATGCGTACGCCCCAATCTGCATGAACCGTTCTCCCGAGACGGTGACTATGCAGCCGATTCTGGCGCTTCCACTTTGTCTTACGGTAATCGAGCATGTTTGCTACGATCTTAACCATAGGTTGCCGTCCGGCGCGCGGCGCTCGGTAATATGAGGCGTTCGCGACACGGCAGGACCCCGCCTGCCGGATGATCCTGCAACTGGGGCGCGTGTGGTCGCCAGCTACGCCCCGACGCGGCGCCGGGCGAACGTCCAGGGCTCGGGGAGCTGGAGGTCGTCGCGCCAGCTCCAGGCGCAGAGCAGGATCATCACCATCGAATAGGTGTTGCCGGTGTTCAGCGCGCTGCGCTCGAACACGCCGTTGACGATGTAGGCGGTCAGGAAGCCCGCCATCATGATGCGCCCGGCGCTGGGATCTCGAAGCGCCTTGCGCAGGGCGATCGCCAGTCCGCCGAACAGGAACAGGCAATAGGACAGGGCGCCGACCACGCCCGTGTCGGCGAGCGTCGCCAGATAGGCGTTGTGGGCCGAGACCGCCGAGGTCAGGTACTGCTCGTGCTGGCGAAAGCCGACGCCGAAGATCGGGTGCGCCGCGAACAGGTCGATGGTCTCCCGCCAGGCGGCGGTGCGGCCCGTGAAGCCGGACGTCAGCCCGCGCGCCGGGTCGGAGAGCATCAGCACCTTGTCGAGGATGAAGCCCGAGCCGAAGGCGAAGGCCAGCACCAGGGCCGTGGCGATCAGCAGGCAGAGCCAGAGGCGCCCGCGCGCGACGGTCATGTACAGCATGAAGGCCACGGTGAGCCCCGCTCCCGCCGCCAGCATGGAGCCGCGGCTCTGGGTCCAGAACAGCATGATCACGCAGATGACCACCGCCGCGATGCGGACGAGCCGGCCGCGCGCGACGATGCAGCCGAACAGCACGGCCTGGGCGGCCGCGCCCCAGTAGTTCGAGGCGTTCCGGCCGCAGAGCCGGCCCCACTGCTCGTCGCGATCGACGAACACCCAGAGGAAGATGGCGCTCAAGGTGAGCACGAGACCGACGCCCAGGCCCCGCAGGAAATCCTCGGAGACGACATTCGCCGAGGCGCCGATGATCAGATAGGCGAAGATCGAGAAGACCAGCGGGATGTACAGGAACTGCGTCGCGTCGGTGACCATCAGGAAGCTCAACGGAATCGACAGGCAGACCAGCAGGGCGACCGGCAGCAGGTAGCGTGCGCGCCGGAAGTCGACGCCTAGGACGACGGCGCCGGCCAGCATCGGGACGCCGGTCGCCAGGGCCACCGCGATCAGCGCGGCGGCGTGGATCGGCGAGGCCTCCCGCATCTGCCCGAACCCCGCCGTGAGGTCGACCGTCCGCGGCCGCAGCAGAAAGTCCATTAGCGCGAACAGGCTGATCACCGCGCCGGTGCAGCCGCCGACCACCCACGAGCCGTTGACGCCGACCGCCGCGGCGCGGTTCAGCCCGATGGTTCGGCCCGCGCGGTCCAGGATCGCCTTTTCCAAGACTCGCCAATCGCGGAAGGCGGGCTCCCGTCCGACCAGGCCGTCATCGACTCTGGTTTCTGGCGCTGAGGTCTTGGCGTACGCAGTCGGCATGGCGAAGGCTGATACTGTCTGCAAAGCGTTTGCAATTCTTAAGCGCATTCAGGGATCGATAACGCCCTGCCGCGCCGTGCAAGCGGATGTGCGGCGGCTTGCGGGGGCCGCGCGGTCATGGCATCCGTCGCGCGCGACATCGGCTCGACCGGCTGCGCTCCATGCCCGGGCGTCGCTAGGCGTCGTCGCAAAGGACGGGTGGCCGAGTGGTTTAAGGCAGCGGTCTTGAAAACCGCCGTGGGTGCAAGCCCACCGTGGGTTCGAATCCCACCCCGTCCGCCAGAACGTTTCGCCGCTTCTGGATCAGCGCGCCCCGAAGGGGGCCGGCTCCGCTTGGGTCGGGGGTGTGGGAGCCGGCCGGACCGCTTCGGACGTTTGGGCTCGTATCTGCGGTCAAGGGAAGGTTCGCCTCATCGCGGGCGCCTCGCCGCATCATTCGATAGCTCGGCCGTTCGAAAGATCCGGCGTCAGCTCGGAACAGGGCCGGAAAACGCTCGTTGATGGACCTGGCCCTTTTTGGGGGGACGAGCCCATGATCCCACTCTGGAATAGTTGGTTCGAGCTGGCGGCGGACAGCTGGCGGCTGGGGCTGGAGGCCCAGACCGTGGTGGGCCTGCGCCTCGCCAAGCTGGCCACCGGCGATGCGGCCGCCGCGGCCGAGGCCCAGCGGATGGTGACCGAAAAGGTGATGGCCGCCGCCGAGGCGCAGACCAGGGCCGCGGCCGACATGCTGTCGGGCCGCAGCGATCTCACGCCGAAGCGGACGCTCGCCCTCTATCGCCGCAAGGTGGGCGCGAACCGCCGCCGCCTCAGCCGCAAGCGTCGCCGATAAGAACGCGGGCGGCGGGCGCGACCCGCGTCGCGGCGGACTCCTCCTGCGGAATGGCGCGCCTCAGGGCGAGGGTGAACAGCGCCGCCAGGACGGCAGGCGCGACCGGCAGGTGGGCGTGCATGGCCAGCGGACGCGCGACGAGCGGCAGGACGAAGCCCGCCAGCAGAGCGATCTTCTCCCAGGCTCGGAAACCGCTTGCGAGCCCCTGCCCCGCCAGCCAGGCGAGCGGAAAAGCCAGGATCGCCAGGTCGTAGTCCAGCAGGAAGGGGCTGGTCAGCAGGCTGGCCAGCAGGATCAGCGCGCCTTCGGCGGGCGCTCCCGGCCGCCGGCGGAGCGCCGCGACCAAGGCGGCGGCGACGGCCAGGGCGAGCGCTGCCTGCACGGCGTAGGCTAGCGGCGCGGGCCCGCCCAGCACCCGCGTGGCGGCGAAGGCGCTGGCCATCTTCGCCGGATCGACGAGCCCCTGCTCCAGCGTGGCCCGCGCCAGCGCCGAACCGGCCAGGAAACCGCGCCAGGTCTCGACCCCGAAGGCCGCGAGGCTCGCGGCCGCGAACCCGGCGACGGTGACGCCCGCGGCGGCGAAGGTCTTCCAGCGGCCGCGCGCCATAAGCGCGATCGGCAGGACGAGGCCCAGGTGCGGCTTGAAGGCCACCAGGCCGAACGCCACTCCCGCCAGGATCGGCCGCCGGTCCAGCCGCGCCGCGCCGGCCCCCAGCAGGGCGGCGCTCAGGAAGGCGTTCTGGCCGTGGCCGGCGTTCATCAGCACCGCCGGGAAGGCCGCGACCGTCGCCCAGCCGATCCGCCGGTCGAGCCAGCTCCGCAGGCTGGCGGCGAAGGCCGCCCCGGTGGCCGTGAGCCAGGCCGCCAGGGCGCCCACGTAGGGCAAGGTCGCGAGCGGCGCGCAGATCAGCAGGAAGAGCGGCGGATAGAAGAAGGCGGCATAGTCCAGTCCGGCGAACACCCTGGTCTCGGCGCTCCCGTGAATGGCGACATCGTAGGCGCCCGCCGGATGGCCCGCCAGCGCGAGCTTGGAGGCGGCGTAGAAGCTC
>CBJNAS010000340.1:0-4057 GCA_966434565.1 uncultured Phenylobacterium sp. | reverse complement strand
GTCGGTGCTCCGGGCCCGGCTTCAGGGCGTCGTCGTATTCGACTGATTGGGCTGGCCGGGATTGCCTTGGTTCTGCGGCGCGAGCGGGCCGCCGGTCCGGTAGTTCTGGCGGCTGGCGGCCGCGGGCTGCGGGGCCTTGTAGCTCTGGGCGGCGCTCTGCGGCGCCTGGGCGTTGTTCTGCACGCTGGACAGGTCGCGGGCATGCCAGCCCCAGGTGGCCAGGAAGCCGAGGATCACCAGCACCAGCGCGGCGGCAAGAACCCAGATCACCCGGCCGCTGACCCAGCCCTGCCGGGCGCGCGTCGCATCGACCGTCGGCTGCGAGGGGGAGCGCGTGGATGGCGCCATAAGGAACTCCTTACTCGGACGGGAAGTAGCTGAACGGCCCCGTGTGCGGCTTGCCCACCGGCTCCGGGCGGGTGTGGCTGATCGCCCCGATCACCCCACTCGCCAGCGCCAGCACCAGCACCGCGCCGGCGGTGAACAGGCGTCGGCGTTGCGCCTGCTGTCGCGCGTTGGGGCTCTTGATCAGCACGAAGCCGCCCCGGGACGCGATGGACTCACGCATCGACCTGGCCCTCTCTCCAGCCCTCGTTCACGCCTGAACACGCAAGCCCTAACGCCTGCGCAGGCTCGGCTGTTCCAAGCCCTTCGCGAGGCCGCCCTGCGCCTCAACAAAAAGCTTGCCTTTTCATGCGCTAAGGCGAACGCTGCAGGCCTGTGGGCAAGTCAGGCCGCCGCGGCAGGCCGCGGCGGAACACGGATCGCGCGAATATTTCCCGAAAAAATTCTCGCCCGCCTTGGACCGGTCATAGGCCGGGCGTGTTCTAGCTCTTGCGGAGGCGGCGACGCCCCCCCCGACTTGAGACTGGCAAGCATGCCAGTCTGCCGTCTCCGCACCCCTTTTCTCGATGATGCAAACTGCGGCGGGCCCTTTGGGGCCCGCCTCTTTATGTGCGAATGCGCCTTCAGGGCCCGGCCACGCGCAGGATGACGTCGACGCGGCGGCGCAGCGGCGCGACCTGGCCCTGCGGCGTCACCGCGCCAACATCGCCGGCTGCGGAGAGGCGGATCTGGGCGGGCGCCAGGCCGGTGGCGGCCAGCGCCGCGGAGACCGCCTGGGCGCGCTTGCGCGAGAGCTCGAGGTTCGCTTCGGGCGCGCCGGGCGCATCCGCCAGGCCCAGCACCTCGACCTCGGCGATCCTGCAGCCGCGCAGGCCGGTGGCGGCCGCGTCGATCACCAGCCGCCCCTCGCGCGTCAGTTCCGCCGACCAGGGCTCGAAATAGACCTGCACCGTCTGGTCGGCGCAGCGCGGCGGCGCGCGGACCAGCCGGGCGCGCGCGTCCGTCGTCGAGCATCCGGCCAAGCTTCCCGCGGCCAGTCCCGCGGCGGCCAACTGCAGCGCGGCCAGGGCCGCGACGGCAAGGGTCCTCATGTCGTCTCCCGGCTGTGGCGCCACAGACGAAGGGCGGCCGGAAGCCTCCGACCGCCCTCGCCGCGTCGCGACCGGCGCCCCCTCAGTAGCGGGGTGAGCCGTCTTCCCAATAATACCGCCCGGTCCCCGGATCGTAATAGTAGTACCGGCCCGCGCGCTCGTCGTAGTACTGGCGCCGGTTCGCAGGGGCCGCGCCGCAGTTGCCCTGGTCGCGGCAGCCCTTCACAGCGCCCGCCGCCGCGCCGATCCCGCCGCCGATCAGGGCGCCCGTCGCCGCCGTTCCGCCGGTCGCCGCGCCGATCGCGGCTCCGGCCGCTGCGCCAAGGGCGCCGCCGGCGAGCGCGCCGGAGCCGGCCGTATCGGTGGTCTGGCAGGCCGCCACCAGCACGCTCGCGCCGGCGAGGGCGATCAATGGCTTGAACATCGTCAGCTCTCCTCAGTGGTCCCAGCCCGTGTCGTCCCCGCGAGGGGAACGCCGGCTCAGCTGGGCAGTTCCCGGAACCCCCTCCGCAGCCCCGCCGTTCAGCGGCCGACACGCCCATCCCGAGGACCATTCCCATGAACGGCGGACGTCTGGACAAGAATGCGACAGGGAACCCGACCGAGGCCGAAGCCCTGGCGCGGGCGGACCTGCGCGAGGCCTATGAGCGCGGACGCAGAGACGAGCGCGCCGCGCGCCGGCGCCATCCGGTGCTGATGACCCTCACCTTCGCCTTCGCCCTGATCGGCGTGGTGCTGCTGGCGCTGGCCGCCGCCAACGGCTCCTTCATGCGCGCGGGCGGTCTGGTCGACGAGAAGCTGAACGTCGCCGCCGACCGCGCCGGCCCTGCAGTCGGCGAAGCCGCCACCAACGCAGGACAGGCTGTGCGCGATGCAGGCGGACAGGTCAGGACCCGAGCCGACAACGCCGGCTGAACCGCCCGTCGTGAGGCGGCCGGCCGGATCGCGGATGAATCTGCGGCGGATAGAGGTGGTGGCCAACGTCGCCTCGGGCGGCGTGAGCCCGGAGGCGCCGCAGGAGATCGAGCGGATCTTCGCCGACCATGGCCTCGCCGCCCACGTCTGCGCGCCGCAGACGGCGGATCTGGCCAACTGTCTGCGGGCGGCGGTCGACGCCGCGCCGGACCTGCTGGTGGTGCTGGCCGGCGACGGCACGGTGCGGACGGCGGCCGAGCTGTGCGGGCCCGATGGGCCGCTGCTGGCGCCCCTGCCGGGCGGCACCATGAACCTGCTGCCGCATGCGGTGTACGGCCAGCGCGCCTGGCCGGAGGCGCTGGCCGCCGCCCTGGCGGGGGGCGAGCCGCGGATGCTGGGCGGCGGCGCCGTGGAGGGCCGCCCCTTCCTCGTCGCGGCGGTCCTGGGATCGCCCGCGCTCTGGGCGCCGGCGCGGGAGGCGGCGCGCTACGGCCGGGCGCGGCTGGCCTGGCTGCGCGCGCGCCGCGCGCTGCGCCGCGCCTTCTCCGGACGGCTGCGTTATGCGCTGGATTCCGGACGGCGGGAGAAGGCCGCGGCGCTCAGCTTCCTGACGCCGGCCATCTCGCGCGGGCTCGATGAGGGAGAACACGCTCTGGAGGCCGCCATCCTCGAACTGAAGGGCGCCGGCGACGTGCTGAGCCTGGGCTTCCACGCCCTGGTCGGCGACTGGCGCGACGCGCCTGTGGTGGACGCGGTCCGCTGCCGCGCGGCGCGGGTCTGGGCCGCCGAGCCGATCCCGGCCCTGCTCGACGGCGAGGCGGTGCGGCTGGACAGCGCCGCCGACGTCGTCTTCCGCCCGGACCTGGTGCGGGTGCTGGCGGCGCCGCGCGACCTGCGGGCCCCATGATCCGCATAGCCCACCTCTCCGACCTGCATTTCGGCGGCGAGAACGTCCCGGCGCTGGCCGCAGCGCGCGAGCAGGTCAACGCCGACGGCTTCGACCTGACGGTGATCTCCGGCGACCTGACCCGCTTCGGCGCGCCCGTCGAGTTCGCGGCGGCGGCGGCCTGGCTGGCCGGCCTGCAGGGGCCGCGTCTGATCACGCCCGGCAACCACGACGCCCCCTACTTCGCGCTCGGCCAGCGGCTGTTCGCGCCGTTCCGCCGGTTCGAGGCGAGCCTGGGCCCGGCCGACGCGCAAAGCTGGCGCGCTCCGGGGATGGCCGTCCAGGGCGTCAACACCGCGCGGGGCGCCCAGCCGCGGCTGAACTGGTCCAAGGGCCAGATCGCGCCGGGCCAGGTCGCGCGTGCGCTGGCGGCGCTGGCCGCCGCGCCGGCCGAGAGCGCCCGTCTGGTCGTCTGCCATCACCCGCTCGCCGAGATGATCGGCGGGCCGATGACGGCCCGGGTCTGGGGTGGGACCGCGGCGGCGCGCGCCTTTGCCGAAGCCGGCGTGGACCTGGTCCTGTCAGGACACATCCACGCGCCGTTCGTCTGGCCCTATTCGTTCGGCGACGGGCGGACCTACGCAGTGGGGGCGGGCACGCTTTCGCTGCGCGAGCGCGGCGTTCCGGCTGGTTTCAATGTGGTGGAAATCGAAAGGGCGGCGATCCGCATCGCCGCCCTCGCCTGGACCGGCTCGCATTTCGAGCCGTATCGCACCTGGTCTCTCGACCGGCGCCAGGTCCCGCCCGGCTCGGGTTCGGG
>CBJNAS010000339.1:0-4081 GCA_966434565.1 uncultured Phenylobacterium sp. | reverse complement strand
CCTGACCAGCAACGACACCGCCAAGGTGACCAAGGTCTACGCCCAGATGGCCAAGGTGGCGGTGGTCCAGCCGGAGTACGACACCGCCCCTCTTCTCGGCGCCGTGCTCCACGCCCCGCCGGAGGCGGGCCGCGCCTGCCTGGAGGCGGTGCTCGACCAGGTCGAGGCGGGGCCGGAGGTCACGGTCGCCGCCGCCCGGGCCTGGGCCCAGGGCGACACGCCCGACGCGCTGGCCAACGACCGCACCTACGAGCGCTGCCTCTACCTGGCGCCCGGCGCGAAGGCCTTCGAGGCGCGCACCAAGGCCGACACCGTGGCCGAGATCGAGGCGGCGCTGACGAAGCCGGGCCATTCGGTGGCGGTGGTCTGGCTGCCCCCGCTGCTGTCCCAGGGCGGGGTGCTCGACCAGCTGCGGGCCAAAGGCTATCAGGTGAAGACGCCCTAAGAGCGCTGAGCGGCGCGCTCAGCGTTGGCGACCGTGGGAAGCCTCCGGATAGCATCCCCCTTTCGGGGGTCGGAGCCCTGGCCCCAGGCGCGCGACCCTCGGGTTTCCAGGATACGGCGGCGCGACCGCCGCTGGCGCGAGTCTTGTTGGAACTCATTTGATGGGCCCGCTTTTGGCTCCTGTGAGAACCTGGGCTTGGGCCGCACGCTGGTGCGGCGTGGAGGCTGACATGCGGGGTGTGGCTCGCTCGGCCATGGTCCTGATCTGCGCCGCGGCCGCCGCGAGCGCGGCCCGCGCGGGTGAGCCGCTTCCCGTCTCGGCGCTGTCGGTGGTCGCCAGCCCAGGCTCCGAAACCGGTTCTGACGACGCCATCGGCGGCCTGCTCGTCAAGGCTGCGCCGGCCCTCGACGCCGCGCCGGTCGACTGGCGTTCCAGCGCGGTCCGCGTCTCCCCCAAGGCGACCTTGCGCATCCGCGTGGGCGATCCGTTCGCCGCCCCCGGGCGGCCGCCGCAAGCCTACGGCTACGGCGGGGCGCAGGCCTATGAGCTCAGCCTGGTGCAGGACTGGCCCGCGGTGGTGTCCTTCAAGACCCAGCGCTTCGCCATCGACCTGACGCCGCATGCGGGGCTGGGCGTCACCAGCTTCGGCGGCCTGGCGGAAGGCGGCGCCACCCTGCAGCTCTCGCGGCGGGTCGACAACGCCGTGGTCGCAGGTCTCGGCGCCATGGGCGTGCGCGACGGCGCCCGGCTGGGCGGGCAGGGGCGCTGGTACCTCTTCGCCGCCGCCAGCGGCCGGGCGGTGGGCCTCAACATGCTGCGCAGCGACACCGGCTGGGCGCGCGCCGGCTGGACCACCGATGCGACCTCGACCCTGGTGGGCGACGCCCAGCTGGGCGTGGGCTGGCGCAAGGGCGCGATGCAGACCTCGCTCGGCTTCATCCATCGCGAGATGAAGGGCATGCACCCGCTCTACGGCCAAGATCCGAAAGCCGATTCCGTCGTGGCCTTCTCTTTCGCCGTGCGTCCCGGCCAATAGCGAGCAGCAGCCCTCGACAATCACCGCCTGGGCGAGCGTGATGGCGGCGCCTTGCCGATGACCCCGCCGATTCTCCTTCGCCGTTCTCTTGCCGCAGCGCTGCTGGCGGCCGGCGCCCTGGTCGCCCTTTTGGCGCTCGGCGGTTGCCACGGCGGGCCGCAACGGCCGGCCTGCCCGGCGGACAAGCTGTGCCTGGAATACGGCAACGAGAGCGAGCCGCTGACGCTGGATCCCCAGCTCGCCAATCTCGTCGACGAGGCGGTCATCATCGGCGACCTGATGACGGGGTTGACGACCGAGGCGGCGGACGGCTCGACCATTCCCGGCGTGGCGGCGCGCTGGGAGACCTCGCCCGACGGTCTCACCTGGACGTTTCACCTGCGCCCGGCGTTCTGGTCCGACGGCGCGCCGGTCACCGCCGACGACTTCGTCTTCGCCTACCGGCGGATGCTCGATCCCAGGACCGGCGCGCAGTACGCCTATCTCGCCTACCTGCTGAAGAACGGCGAGGCGGCCAATGCGGGCCAGGCACCGCTCACCGCGATCGGTGCGCGCGCCGCGGGGCCCCGCATCCTGGTGCTGAGGCTGGAGCATCCCGCGCCCTACCTGCCGCAGCTCCTGAAGCACCACGCCTTCTATCCCGTGCCGGCGCACGTCGTGCGGCGCTATGGCGAGGCCTGGGTGCGGCCGGGCCGCTACGTCTCGGACGGCGCCTTCCGGCTGGTCTCGTGGCGCCTCGGCGACAAGGTGACCGTCGAGAAGAACCCGCGCTTCTACGACGCCGCCCACGTCTGCGCCGAGCGCATCAGCTACTATCCGACGCCGGACTATGTGGCGGCCGAGCGGCGGGTGGCCCGCGGCGAACTCGACCTCAACACCTTCTTCCAGTCCAACCGGCTGGGCCACATCCGCCAGGCCATGCCCGGCTATGCGCGCACGCACCTGTGGCTGGACGTCGCCTACATGCCGTTCAACACCCGCGACCCCGGGCCGCTGCGGGACCGGCGCGTGCGGCGCGCCCTCTCCGAGGCGATCGACCGCGACTTCATCACCGGCAAGCTGTTGCGCGCCGGCCAGCAGCCGGCCTACGGCTTCGTGCCGCCGGGAACGGCGAACGCCCAGGCCGGTCCCGCGACGCTCTGGAGCCGGCTATCCTTCCCGGCCCGGCAGGCTGAGGCGCGCGCGCTGCTGGCCCAGGCCGGCTACGGACCCGCTCGCCCACTGAAGATTGAGCTCAAGGTGGCCAGCGTCAGCGACAGCCTGCTGATCGCCGAGGCCGTGCAGGCCGACTGGCGCGCCATCGGCGTGGAGGCGCGCGTGACCCAGAATGAGAGCCAGATCCTGTTCGCCGCGCTGCGACAGCGCGACTTCCAGACCTCGACGGTGAGCTGGATCGCCGACTACGACGACCCGCTGACCTTCCTCGGCCTCTTCAAGTCGGACACCGGCGCGCAGAACTACGGCGATTACCGAAGCCCGGCGTACGACCGGCTGCTCGCGGCCGCCGACCAGGAACCTGACGCCGCCCGCCGCGCGGCCCTGCTGGCCCGGGCGGAGCAACTGGTGCTGGACGACGATGCGGTGGCGCCGATCTATTTCGGGGTCAGCCGCAGCCTCGTCAGCCCACGCCTGAGCGGCTGGGCCGACAACATCGAGAACCACCACAGGGCCCGGTGGCTGTGCGTCGCGCCAAAGTGAAGGGGAGTCAGGTCAGCGCCACTCGTAGTGGCAGTTGTGCCTGGCGCGGTTCTTGGCGATCTGGTGGCCGGCCACTGCGCCCAGTCCGGCCCCGATCAAGGTGCCGCTGGTGTTGTGGCCGATGGCCTGGCCCGCGAGCGCGCCGCCCGCCGCGCCGATGATGGTGCCGTTATTCGCATTGCGCCGCACCCCGCTCTCGTTGGGGCAGACCAGCACACGGTGGTGGCGGTGGTGGGGCGGCTGGGCCTGGGCGGCCAGCGGGGCGGTCAGAACCGCCAGGGCCGATACGGCGAGCGTCGTCTTCGCGATGAGCGTCCTGCGCAAATCAGACTCCTCGAACTGCTGCGACACGCCGGAAACGTAACCCCCAGCCGAGCTTTCGGTTGCGCCATCGCCCGCGCCGCCGTGCACGCCGATGGGCTCGCGGCGGAACTCAAGCGCCGCGTAGGGCTTTTTTGCGGCGTCCAGCCGGCTCAGGGACGAGAGCTTCTTATGGGGCCGGCGCCAAGGAGGAGAGTCTCATGTCCATCCTCGCCTGGATCGTTCTGGGCCTGATCGCCGGCTTCATCGCCAGCAAGCTGGTCAACAAGGCCGGCGGCAGCCTCGTGCTCGATCTGATCCTGGGCGTCGTCGGCGCCTTCGTCGGCGGCTTCCTGTTCACCCGCTTCGGCATGGCGGGCGTGACCGGCCTCAACCTGTACAGCATCCTGGTCGCCATCATCGGCGCCGTGGTGGTGCTGTTCATCTACCACGCGATCGCCGACCGCCGCGCAATGTAGCGGCAGAACGGCTGATGCACGGTCCAAAGAGAGGCCCCGCTCCGATGACGAGCGGGGTTTTTCTTTAGCCCCTGCCCTGGGAACCGCCCGAACGCCCGCGGGTTGGCGGTCGGGCGGGGGAAG
>CBJNAS010000338.1:0-4104 GCA_966434565.1 uncultured Phenylobacterium sp. | reverse complement strand
CTGCCGATCATCGGCGACGACATCAAGAGCCAGGTGGGAGCCACCATCCTGCACCGGATGCTGGCCAACCTGTTCCGCGAGCGGGGCGTACGCCTTGACCGCACCTACCAGCTGAACTTCGGCGGCAACGCCGATTTCAAGAACATGCTGGAGCGCGAGCGGCTCGTCTCGAAGAAGATCTCCAAGACCCAGGCCGTCACCAGCCAGCTCGACGTCCCGCTCGCGCCGGGCGACATCCACGTAGGCCCCAGCGACTACGTGCCCTGGCTGAGCGACCGCAAGTGGGCGCACATCCGGCTGGAGGGCACGACCTTCGGCGGGGTGCCGCTGAACATCGAGCTGAAGCTGGAGGTCTGGGACAGTCCGAACTCGGCGGGCATCGTCATCGATGCGGTGCGCTGCGCCAAGCTGGGGCTCGACCGCAAGCTGGCGGGGCCGCTGCTGGCGCCGTCCAGCTATTTCATGAAGTCGCCGCCCGAGCAGTACACCGACCATGAGGCGCGCGCACGGACCCTGGCCTTCATCGGGGGCGAGGAGGCGGCGCCGGCCAAGTCCCGGGCGAAGGTGAAGCTCGCCTCGTGACCACCACGGTCTTCCTCCTGCGGCACGGTTCGCACGATCGGCTGAACCGGGTGCTCTGTGGACGGATGGCCGGCGTGACTCTCAGCGAGCGCGGCCGGGAGGAGGCGCGCGCCGCGGGCCGCAGGCTCGCCGGGGAGGATCTGGCGGCGATCTATGCCAGCCCGCTGGAGCGCACCCGCGAGACCGCCGAGCTGGTCGCCGAGACGCTCCGCCTCCCGGTTCAACTCTGCGACGACCTGGTGGAGGTGGAGTACGGCGAGTGGTCCGGCCAGCCGTTCGACGCGCTGCGGGCCGATCCGCGCTGGGAGGCCTGGAACTACGCCCGCGGCGTCAGCCGCACCCCCGGCGGCGAGAGCCTGCTGGAGGTGCAGCTGCGGATGCGGCGCTTCGTCGACCAGGCGCGGCTGCGCCACCCCGACCAGCGGATCCTGGCGGTAAGCCACGGCGATCCGATCAAGGCCATCCTGGCCCACGCCATGGGCATGCCGCTCGACAATCTGGACCGCCTGGAGATCAGCCCGGCGTCGCTCAGCGTTCTGGTCGCAGGCGACTGGGGTATGCGCGTGTTCAGCGTCAACGAGGCCCAGAGAGGGGCCCAGAGATGAGCAGGCTCACGGCGAAAGAGATTGCCGCCCGCGCCGCCGCGCTCGGGCCCTGGTTCCACAACCTGGACCTCAACGGCGTGCAGACCGCGCCGGACCACTTCCTGAACGACTATCCGAACGTGAAGTGGAAGACCTTCCGGCACGCGATCCCTAAGGACCTGACCGGCAGGAGCGTTCTCGACATCGGCTGCAACGCCGGCTTCTATTCGATCGCCATGAAGGCGCGCGGCGCGGCGCGGGTCCTGGGCATCGACTCCGACGAGCGCTACCTGGCCCAGGCGCGCCTGGCCGCGGAGGTAAAGGGCCAGGACATCGAGTTCCGCAAGCTGTCGGTCTACGACGTGGCGGCGCTGCACGAGGGCTTCGACATCGTCCTCTTCATGGGCGTGCTCTATCACCTGCGCCATCCGCTGCTGGCGCTGGACCTGGTCTACGAGCACGTGGCGCGCGACCTGCTGGTCTTCCAGTCGATGCAGCGGGGCTCCTCGCAGATCGACGAGGTCCGGGCGGATTACGACTTCTTCGAGCAGGAGCATTTCGAGAGCCCAGGGTATCCGAAGCTGCACTTCATCGAGCACGCCTACGCCGACGACTGGACCAACTGGTGGGCGCCGAACGCGGCCTGCACCACGGCCATGCTGCGCAGCGCCGGCTTCGAGATCCTGGAGCGGCCGGAAGAGGAGGTCTTCATCTGCCGCCGCGCCCGGCGGCCGACACCGGCGGGGGCGGTCTATCCCGCCCGGCCCAAGGTCAACGGCAAGGGGAGCGGCCAGCCATGATCGAGGCGGCGAAGATCTGGAACGAGCCCAACAACAAGTCGCACTGGGACCCGAACCTCGACCCCACCTGGGACCGCTTCGCCGAGATGACCCGGCTCGCCGGCCAGGCGATCCGGGCGGAGAACGGAGCCCTCCCGCGCGTGCTGGGCGGACTTTCGCCGATCGATCCGAACTTTCTGCGGATGCTGGAGGGCAAGGGCGTGCTGGAGCATGTGGACGTCGTGGCGATCCACGGCTTTCCGCTCGACTGGAACCTCTGGATGATCGACGAGTGGCCGCAGAAGGTGGCGGAGGTCGCCGCCGTCACCGACAAGCCGATCTGGATCACCGAGGTCGGCGTCTCCAGCTTCGGCTCCGAGGAGGTGCAGGCCTGGGGCGTGAAGAAGACCGCCGAGCTGCTGATCGGCAAGGTCCCGCGCATCCACTGGTACAGCCTCTATGACCTGCCCAAGACCTGGGAAGCCACCACCCGCCACAAAGAGGCCGAAGGCTCGTCCTACTACCGGCACTTCCACATGGGCCTCCTGCGCGAGGACGGCGCGCCGAAGCCGGGGCTCGAGGTCTATGCCGACTACGCCGCCGAAATGGGGATCTGCCAGTGGTTCCACTTCGAGGACCATCGGCTGGAAGACGCCGTGGCCTGGCTGAAGCGCCTGGGGGTGCAGCACCTGCGCACCGGGCTCTCCTGGGCCGACAGCTTCCGGCCGAATGCGCTCGCCTGGTTCGACCGGCAGATGGAGGCGTTGAGCGACTTTGCCGTCACCGTGACCTTCTGCTTCACGCCGGAGCACCGCGGCGTCGAGCCGCACCACACCAGCCCGCCGCAGGCCGCCGAGGAGTTCGCCGAATTCTGCGGCCGGATGATTCGCCGCTATGCGCCGGCGGGGTCGGCCAGCGCACGCGCGGTCGCGGCAGAGTGAGCCTTTGAGATGCTGGTCTACGGCGACCGGGCGGCGATCGCGGCGCCTCGCCTGCGGCTGCGGGAGATCACCGCCGTGCTGCGCGCCGTCGAGGCGGCCGGGCCCGGGCCCGCGCGCCACGACCTGCTGACGCGCGCCTTCCTGGACGCGGCCGGCCTGCTGCAGGGCGTCGCCGACGCCGAGCTCGAGGCGCGCGGCGTCGACGACCTGTCGCCGGCGCAGGAGGCGGCCCAGGCGCTGGTGCTGATGCTGGCGCGCAAGCTCACCACCTCGGCCTGGAGCGGCTTTGCGGCGGTCGGGCCTGGGGTGTCGCCGGAGCTGATGGCGCTGGCGGTGCTGCCCCTGCCCGACCCGTTGCACATCCGCACGCCCGAGGGCTTCGCCCATTATGCCGTCTTCCCCGAGGCCTATCTCAAGGCCGCGGCCGAGCACCCCTGGCCCGCCACGCCCCTGGTCATAGGCCTGCGCAGCATCGGCGCGGCGCTCGCGGCGCTCGTCGCAGCGGTCACCGGCGCGCGCGACGTGCTGACGCTGCGGCCTGCCGGCCATCCGTTCCGCCGGGAGCTCCGGGTTTCCGACCAGATCCGCGCCCGGCTCGCCGCGCACGAAGGTCCGTTCGCCATCGTCGACGAGGGCCCAGGGCTCTCCGGCAGCTCCTTCGGCGCGGCCGCCGACCTGCTGGAGGCGCTGGGCGTCGCCGAGGAGAGGCTCGTCTTCCTGCCCGGCCATCACGGCGACCTCGGTCCGCAGGCGCAGCCCCGCCACCGCGCGCGCTGGGCGCGGGCGGCCCGCCGCGTGGCGACCTTCGAAGACCTGATCGCCGAGACGCCGCTCCCCGACTGGTTCGCCGACCTGACCGGGCCGATCGCCCGCATCGAGGATCTCTCGGGCGGCGCCTGGCGCCAGGCCGCCGCCTTCGAAGAGGCGCCGCCCGCGCATCCCGCCCTGGAGCGGCTCAAGTTCCGCCTGCACACCGCCTCCGGCCAGTGGCTCGCCAAGTTCGCTGGCCTGGGGGTCATCGGCGAGGACAAGCTCGACCACGCCCGGGCGCTGCATCGCGCCGGCTTCACCCCCGAGCCGCTGGCGCTGCGCCGCGGGTTCCTGCTGGAGCGCTGGGAGGAGGCCGGTCCGATCGGCCAGGTCGCGCGCGAGCGCCTGGTCGACCAGCTCGCGCGCTACCTCGCCTTCCGCGCCGGCGCCTTCCCCTCCCCTGCGCAG
>CBJNAS010000337.1:0-4106 GCA_966434565.1 uncultured Phenylobacterium sp. | reverse complement strand
TCATGAGGGATTGACTGCTGAAGGCCCGTTACAGAAGTGTGCTGGATCTGAAGTTAGCCCGCATGTGGGTCAAGCGCCCACTAGATCAACGCCTACTCGGCGGCGAAGCGCAACGCCTCTCGGCGCGCCTCGCTATCCTGGGCGATCATTTCGCGCATGTCGCAGACGCACTTGGCGCACTTGGGCTGGCAGCCCTTGGCCTTGAACACCTGAGCCGGGCGGCTGGCCCCGGCGGCGATGGCGGCGCGGACCTCGCGCTCGCGGATGCCGTTGCAGTTGCAGACGTACACGCCCGACCCTTCAGTTCGATGCCTTCCGTAGCCTCAATATATGCGATTGCGAGTCGGTCGCAATTGAGAAAGATCAAAACCGCGTCGCGGCTGGCGGCCGCATTGGCGAGCCGCTAGGGTCGCGCCGACAAGCCTGGCCGGAGCCCACCGATGCACGACATTTCCGACGACATCTTCACCGAGCCGGAAGACGTCGATCCGAACACCCTGGCCAACCTCGGACCGCTCAGCCGGCTGGCCGGCGTCTGGGAAGGCCGCAAGGGGGTCGACCTCAACCCCAAGGCCGAGGGGCCGGAGCGGCGCGAGTACATCGAGCGCATCGAGCTGCAGCCGATCGACCCGCAGGCCAACGGGCCGCAGCTGTTCTACGGCCTGCGCTACCACGTCCACGTGGTGGCCTCGGACGAGGAATCCACATTCCACGACCAGATCGGCTACTGGCTCTACGAGCCGGCGACCGGCCTGGTGATGCAGTCGCTGACGATCCCGCGCGGCCAGGTGGCGCTCGCCAGCGGCGAGGCCTCGCGCGACGGCCTGAAGCTGACGGTGCGCGCCGAACGCGGCGGCCCGGGCTACGGGATCTGCTCCACCGACTTCCTGGAGGCGGCGTTCCGCACCGAGTCCTACCAGCTGGACGTGACCTTCAACCCGGACGGCAGCTGGAGCTACGTCTCCGACACCGTGCTGCAGGTACGCGGCCGGCCCGAGCCCTTCCACCACCTCGACCGCAACACCCTCGCCAAGGTCGCCGAGCCCCGGCCCAACCCGCTGGCCCTCATCGAGCTGAAGAAGGCCACGCTGAAGGAGGCCCACGGCCTGGATCGGTGATCCGGTTCAGCTCCCCCGCGGCCGGAAACCTGAACGCCCCCTCAGTCGCCTTCGGCGACAGCTCCCCACCGAGCCGCATGCGGCTCGGTCCCCCTCGCTTCGCGAGCCACCCCCAGAGGGGGTGGATGAGCGGTGGAGCATCTTGGCCTTCCAGATCCTTCACCGCGCAGCGGGGGAGGTGGCTCGGCGCGACAGCGCCGAGACGGAGGGGGCGTTCCGCGCAGGAGACCGCCGTCAGATCGTGACCTTGTAGCTGTCCGCCGGCGGCGCGCCCGCGCCGCGCTTGGCGCTGTGGTAATCGAAGGTCAGGTCGAGGCGCCCCGGCTGCTTGGCCACCGTGGCGCGCAGGAACCCCTCCTCCGTCACCACCGTGGCGAACCCGTCAGGCAGGGTCTCGAGATAGGCCCCACCGCTCTTCTGGGTGGCGACGATGCCGTAACCGCCGCCGCCGTTGACGAAATAGGGGATGTCCGCTGGCGCGCCCTTCACGCCCTTCTGGCGCACGATCCGCTGGTAGAGGTGGGCGTGGCCGACGACCACCGCGTCGGGCCACAGGTCGGCCTGGGTGAAGATGGCGTCCAGCGCCGCGCTGGTCGGGTCCTTCTGGCTGGGGAACCACTTCGGCAGGTGGTGGATCGCCAGGATCACCGCCCGTTCCTTGTCCTTGCGCTGGGGCCGCAGCCGCTTCAGCTCGCCCAGCAGGAAGGCGTACTGCTTGTCGTTCAGCCACCCGCCGGACTCGCCCGCGTTGCTGTAGAGGCCGATGATCGAGACCAGCGGCGCATCGAGGGTGAAGTAGATCCCCGGCTGGGTCATGGCCGAGCGGCGGATTCCGCCGAAACCGTCCCACACCCCGGGCTTGGCCGCGCAGAAGGCGGCCATGAAGCTCTCCAGCGGAACATGCGCGGAATCGAAGGTGAGCGCGTCGTGGTTGCCGGGAATGGCGAAGATCGGCGCCGGGTAGGTCTTGAACACCTCGGCGAACTGTCCGTAGTAGAACTGCTTCTCGCCATAGTAATAGACCACGTCGCCGACGTGATAGAGGAAGGCTGGCTGGCTCTGCCTGGCCATGCCGCTCATCAGCTCGCCGACCGACATCGAGCCCTGCAGCTTGGAGGCGGTGACCGCCCCGCTGTCGCCGATCAGGTCGAACGCCAGGGTCTGGACCCCGTCCTTGACCGTGTAGCCGGGGATCGCCTCGCCGACGACCGTGGCGAGGTTAAGGTTGACCGGCGCGTCCTTGCGCGGGTCGGGCACCTCGGTCCGCACCTGGCCCTGGGCGATCTTCTGCACGAAGTCCGTGTGGAAATGGCTGTCGACGTCGGGGTCGAAGTGCTCCACCGCATCGTCCGCCGGGTCGGCGAAGACGAAGGCGGTCGGCGGGGCGGCCGCGGCGACGGGCGCGAGCGCCGCCTTGACGCCGGGATCGGCGCGCAGAGCCGCCATGGCGTGGTCCAGGTGATCGTCGATCGCCGGATGGTCCGCCTTCAGCGGATTGCCCTCAGCGTCCGTCACCACCGACTGGCTCTGGAACTTGACGAAGACGGCGGTGGCCGAGCCGTCCTTGCCGAGGAAGACCAGGCCGCCGTCCTGGTTCGGCCCATTCTCGCGATAGTGGCTGCCGGCCCCCACGCGATTGGGGGCGCCCTGGTTCATGTGGATATTGTCGATGCCGGTGTAGCCGGTGCTCGGCGAGCGGCCGGCGCCCGGTTTCAGCGGATAGCCCGTGCCGAACACCGCGATCAGACCGCCGTCGGTCTCGTCCTTGCGGATGGCCGCATCCAGCGCGGTCTGAAAGGCGTCCTTCAGCGGATTGGCCCCCGGCGGAACCGTCTGGAACGCGCTCGGGTCGACCAGCCCGCCACGCACGAAGTCCAGGCGCGGGATGCCGGCATCGGTGCGGAAGCTCTCGGTCGGTCCCAGGGCGCGCAGCTGCGCCACCAGCTCGTTCAGCTTCTGGGTTCCCTGGGTCGCCACGTCGATGACCTGGTACTCGATCTCCGGCGGCGCGCCCGGCTCGGTGGATTCGAGGTTCACCGCCACGCGGTAGGGCGGGTGGTTCTTCAGGGCCGGCTCGACCATCAGCAGCCAATGCGCGTGGCCGCCGCTCTGCGGACGCGAGGCCACCGGCGTTCCGATCAGCAGGCCATAGGCTGGCAGAGCCATCTTGCTTCCCCCTTGGACGGCGCCCCGCGAACCGGGATCGCGCGGTCGGAAGCCTGACATAAGGGTCGCGGCAATTCTACCCTGGCGTTAATCGTAAAAAATCTGTCGTAAAACGCGTGCGCGATCTCCCCCGCACCGATCTTGCTCCCCACGCGTCTTGATTAACCGAAGGTTTCGACTTGCCGCGCAGGATGGCCGCAGGCTGACCTCGCGCGCGGATGCTTTCGGTCGACACCAACCCTCAGGCCATACAGGCCCGGCAGGCGTTCGCCGGCGCGACCGCCGCGGCCGAGGCGACCCGGGCGCGCGTCTCGACCGGCCTGCGCATCGCCGGTCCGCAGGATGACGGCGCGGCCTGGTCCATCGCCCAGCGCCTGCGCGCCAAGGTAGCCTCCTGGCAGACCGCCGACGACAGCCTGTCGCGCGGTCAGTCGCTGCTCGATGTCGCCCAGGCCGGCGCCGGCCAGATCTCGGATCTGCTGAGCCGGATGCGCGAGAAAGCGCTCGCCCTGCAGGACCAGGGACTCGACGCCAAGAGCCGGGCCGCCGTCACGGAGGACCTGAAGGCGCTGGCGGCCCAGGTCGACAAGGTGGCCACCGACGCCGAGTTCTCCGGCCGCCGGCCGCTCGCCGACACGCTCACCCAGACCACCGTCACCTCGGTCGCCAGCGGCTATGTGATCCCCAGCGCGCCGCTGACGCCACCCACCCTCGCCGGCGCCCTGCAGCCCGCGGCCGGCGGCAGGCCGACCAGTCCCGCCAGCAGCTCGCCGCCCAGGCGCCGCAGCTGCTCGCGTCGCTGTTCCACTGACCGCTACGGAG
>CBJNAS010000336.1:0-4122 GCA_966434565.1 uncultured Phenylobacterium sp. | reverse complement strand
GCTCGACGCGATGGAACGTGAGGCCGTCGTAGAAACCGGCGCGCGCAAGCTTGATGAACGACGCCACCGTCACCGGCGCGTCGTTCGCATAGAACGAGAAAACTATGTCGCCGCGCTTGTTCTTGATGCGCGTGGTGGCGTACAGGGAGCGTGGGCGCTCGGCCAGCAGGGAGACCAGCGCTCGGTCAAGGGTGTCGACGCCCTGGCGCACCTCGGCCATGGTGGCGCACTCCGCCGGCGCCGGCCGCTCTTCGATCGTCAGGGTCATCGCCTACTCGAACTCATCTTGTCGTCAGATGCCGGTTGTCGTCAGATGCCGGCGCCGTTGTCGATGGCCGCCAGCGCCGCTTCGTGCGCCTGGGCCTCGGCCTCGATCCAGCCGACAAAGGCCTTGACCTGCGGCAGCCGGCCCTTGGCCTTGGGGTGGACGAGGTAATAGGCGAAGTCGACGGCGGTGGCGATCTGCAATGGCGCGACCAGGCGGCCTGCCTCCAGATCGGCCAGGGCCAGGGTGCGTTTGGCCAGGGCGACGCCGCGGCCGTTGGCGGCGGCCTCGATCACCAGGCTCGACTGGTTGAACCGCGGCCCGCGGTGGCCGTCGACGCCGCGCACGCCGCGCGCGGCCAGCCACATCGGCCAGTCCGGGCAGCTGTCGTCCAGGTCCGGCGAGCCGTCGTGCAGCAGCACGTGGTTCTTCAGGTCCTCCGGCGCGTCCAGCGGGCTCTCTTCCAAGAGCTGGGGGCTGATCACCGGCAGCACCGTCTCGCCGAGCAGGCGGCGCACCTCCAGGCCCGGATAGCGGCCCGACCCGTAGCGAATCGCCACGTCCACCTCGCCGGCGGTGAGGTCGACGAGCTCGATGCCGGCGGACAGCCAGACGTCCACCTGCGGGTGGGCCTGCTCGAAGGCGCCGAGCCGCGGGACCAGCCACTTGGCGGCGAACGAGGGAGGGGCGGTCAGCGTCAGCCGCCGCCCGTCCACGGCGGCGGTGAGCAGGCTCGCGGCCTCGGCCAGGCGGTCGAACGCCTCGCGCAGCGCCGGCAGGGCGGTCTGGGCCGCATCGGTCAGCAGCAGCCCCTTGGGGGTGCGCTTGAACAGCGCCGCGCCCACATAGTCCTCCAGGTTCTGAATCTGCTGGCTCACCGCGCCCGGTGTGACCGACAGCTCGTCGGCCGCCCGGCTGAAGTTCAGGTGGCGCGCGGCCGCCTCGAAGGCCCGGAGTGCGTTGAGCGGCGGCAATCGGCGGCGCTCGTGCGGTCGTTCCATAAGAATTCCTGACAACCCCGGCAGAACTCCTCCGCTTGCGAAGTGGCCTCGATCCGCCC
The DNA here is from genome assembly GCA_966434565.1 of uncultured Phenylobacterium sp. Classification (GTDB taxonomy): domain Bacteria; phylum Pseudomonadota; class Alphaproteobacteria; order Caulobacterales; family Caulobacteraceae; genus Phenylobacterium. The sequence goes on along the minus strand of CBJNAS010000336.1, from coordinate 2,797 downwards.
TATTTGCAAGCGTCCGCCGATGTACCGGCCCTTTTCGTCGGCGGACGATCGGCGGGACGGGCGCGAGCCCGTCCCGTCTCGATTCGACAGAGTTCCGTTTTAGAGAAGCTGAAGGCGATGTCCCAGCGCGATGACAGATCGAAGGCGGCGAGGGGGCTTGTCGCGCTCGGCGGCGGCCCCGGCCGCGCGCCCGGCGCGATCTGGCTTGTGGGCGCCGGCCCCGGCGATCCGGAGCTGCTCACGCTCAAGGCGCTGAAGGCGATCCAGGCCGCGCAGGTGCTGGTGCACGACGGCCTGGTGCCGGACGAAATCCTCGAGCTCGCGCCCGCGTCGGCGCGCCGGATCTCGGTGGCCAAGCGCAAGTCGCGCCATTCCTACAGCCAGGACGAGATCAACCGCATGATCGTCGCCTTCGCCGAGGAAGGCCTCGTCGTGGTGCGCCTGAAGGGCGGCGATCCGTTCATCTTCGGCCGTGGCGGCGAGGAGCTGGAGGCCGCGCGCGCGGCGGGCGTCGCCTGCCACGTGGTGCCCGGGGTCACCGCGGCCCTGGCCGCGGGCGCCTCGGCGGGCGCGCCCCTGACCCACCGCGGCCTGGCCCAGGCGGTGACCTTCGTCACCGGCCATGCGGCGCCCGGCGACGGGACGGGGTTCGGCGAGCCCGACCTCGACTGGGAGTCCCTGGCGCGGCCCAACCAGACGGTGGTGATCTACATGGGCCTGTCGATGGCCGCGCCGATCGCCGCCCGGCTGACGGCGGCGGGACGGGCCGGCTCGACCCCGGCGCTGATCGTCGAGAACGCCTCGCGCGCCGACGAACGGCGCATCGCCACCACCCTGGCCGGCCTGCCGCAGGCGGCTGGCGCCATCACCGGCCCGGCGCTGCTGATCGTCGGCGAGGCCATGGCGCTGGCCATGGCGGGCGAGGGCGCGCCGGCCGCGATCGAAACCCTTTTGCAGGAGGCCCGGGCATGAGAGCTCTGACCGCCAACCGGCTCGCCGATGGCGAGACCGTCTTCTGGAACGACGGCCGCTGGGTCGATCGCTTCGTCGACGCCCAGCTGTTCGAGGGCCACGGGGACGCCGAGACCGCCGAGGCCGCGGCCAAGGCGGCGCAGACCGTCGTCGTCGACCCCTATCTGATCGACGTGATGCAGGCCGGCGACATCTGGGCGCCGGTCAGCTACCGCGAGCGGATCCGCTGCCTCGGGCCCACCAACCATCCCCAGCACGGCAAGCAGGCGGACGGCGGCGCCGACATCGCGGCGCTGGCCCACGCCACGGGCGCGGCCCGCTCCAGCGGCCGCGTCAACCTGATCAAGCGGAAGTAGGCGCATGTATCGCTACGACGCCATCGACAAGCAGTTCGTCGCCGACCGGGCCGCGGAGTTCCGCGAGCAGGTGAACCGGCGACTGGCCGGTGAGATCACCGAGGACCAGTTCAAGCCGATCCGGCTGATGAACGGCCTCTATCTGCAGCTGCACGCCTACATGCTGCGGATCGCCATCCCCTATGGGACGCTGACGTCGGCGAAGCTGCGCAAGCTGGCCTTCATCGCCCGTACCTACGACAAGGGCTACGGCCACTTCACCACGCGGACCAACCTGCAGCTGCACTGGATCAAGCTGAAGGACGCGCCCGAGATCCTCGATCACCTGGCCGAGGTCGAGATGCACGCCATGCAGACTTCGGGCAACTGCATCCGCAACGTCACCGCCGACCCCTACGCCGGCGCGACCGCCGACGAGCTCGATGACCCGCGAGTCTGGGCCGAGGTGATCCGCCAGTGGTCGACGCTGCATCCGGAATTCAGCTTCCTGCCGCGCAAGTTCAAGATCGCGGTCACGGCGGCGGCCAAGGACCGCACGGCGACGAAGATCTACGACATCGGGCTGCACCTGCGGCGCGGCCGCGGCGGTGAGCTGGGCTTCGAAGTGCTGGTGGGCGGCGGACTTGGCCGGACGCCGCACATCGGCGCGACCATCCGCGAGTTCCTGCCGACGCGGCGCCTGCTGTCGTACATGGAAGCGATCCTGCGGGTCTATAATCGCCACGGCCGGCGCGACAACATCTTCAAGGCGCGCATCAAGATTTTGGTGTCCTCGCTGGGCGCCGAGGAATTCGCGCGGCAGGTCGAGGAGGAGTGGGCCAAGTCGCAGCACGAGCGCGCCGACCTGCCGGACGGCGAGCTGGCGCGGATTCGCGGCGACTTCACGCCCCGCTTCGAGACCCTGTCGGACCGCTCCGAGCCGGTCGAGGCGCTGAAGGCGGCCGACCCGGCGTTCGCGCGGTTCCTGCGCCGCAACGTCCATCCGCACAAGCAGCCGGGCTACGCCCTGGTGGACGTGTCCCTGAAGGTTCCCGGCCAGACGCCGGGGGACATGACCTCCGAGCAGATGGACCTCGTCGCCGATCTTGCCGAGCGCTATTCGCTGGACGAGGTGCGGGTGACCTATCAGCAGAACCTGCTGCTGCCGCACGTGAAGCTGGACGACGTGCCGGCGGTCTGGCGCGAACTGGAGGCGGCGGGCCTCGCCACCCCCAATATCGACCTGATCACCGATATCATCGCCTGCCCGGGGCTGGACTACTGCGCGCTCGCCAACGCCCGGGCGATCCCGATCGCCCAGCAGATCGCCAGCCGCTTCGCCGAGCCCGAGCGCGCCGAGGCGGTGGGCGAGCTGAACATCAAGATCTCCGGCTGCATCAACGCCTGCGGCCACCACCACGTCGGCCACATCGGTATCCTGGGCGTCGATAAGAAGGGCGAGGAGTTCTACCAGGTCACCCTGGGCGGCT
>CBJNAS010000335.1:0-4132 GCA_966434565.1 uncultured Phenylobacterium sp. | reverse complement strand
ACGCCCCCTCAGTCGCCTTCGGCGACAGCTCCCCCGCTGCGCGGTGGAGCATCTTGGCGCTCCAGATCCTCCGCCGCGCAGCGGGAGACGGAGGGGGCGTTCGGCGCAGAGGTAAGGGCGCCTCCTATGGCGCGCTCTGCGTGAAGGAGGGCGGCGCCATGTCGTGGCGCGCCAGCTGGCCGAGGGCGGTTGCGCCGTAGGTCAGGAGCATGGCCAGCGCCGCCGCCAGGATGGCGTAGTGGGTCGCCGTGGCCGCGCCGTGCGTCGCGCCCGCGACCTCCACGTCCGGGGCGGGCCGGCGAGGCGCGCGCGGCGGCAAATTTTCCCGATCGCCGCGCAGCCGCGCCCGGCCTTTGCCGGCCCGGCGAAGCATCAACTCGATCTGCTCGGCGCCCATCGGGCGGGCGAACAGATAGCCTTGCATCCGCGCGCAGCCGGCGCGCTTGAGGAAGGCGGCCTGGGCCGCGTCCTCGACGCCTTCCGCCACGACCGTCAGCCGCATCGAGCGGGCCACCTGCAACAGCGAACGGACGAGGTTGGCCGCCCACGGGCTCTCGCCGATCTCCGAGACCAGGCTGCGGTCGAGCTTCAGCACCTGCACCGGCAGATGCATGAGGGTGTGGAGGTTGGAATAGCCGACGCCGAAATCATCGAGGGCGAAACGGACCCGCCGGGCCGCCAGCCGCGCGATCTGGTGGCGCGCCAGCACGGCGTCCTTGACCACGGCGGTCTCGGTGATCTCGATGGTCAGGGCCTCGGGCGCCAGGCCGCTCTCGTCGAGCTGGGCGAGCACCCGGCTGGGGAAGCCGGGCTCGGCCAGGGTGTGCGCCGAGACGTTGCAGGCAAGGCCGTCCACCAGCCCCTCGGCGATCCAGGGGGCCGCCCACCGGCACGCCGCAGCCAGCATCGCCTCGTCGACCAAGGAGATCAGGCCCGCCGCCTCGGCCTGCGGCAGAAAGTCGTCGGGCGGCAGCAGGCCGCGAACGGGGTGGCGCCAGCGCGCCAGGGCCTCGAGGCACTCGACATGGCCGGTCCGCGAGCTCACGGTGGGCTGGAACCAGGGCTCGATCTCGCCGGCCGCGATCGCGCGCCGAAGGTCGAGTTCGAAATCCTCGGTTGTAAGTGGGCCTTGGCCTCCGGTGGCCGACATTCCGACGCGAATGTCGGGCCATAACGAAACGCGCGCCGCAAAAGGGGCGTCTACCATAATGAGGTCCTCCCCGGACCAGCCCCGTACCGCACTTTTCGTGCGGCGAAAGCCGGGAAATCACGCTGGGATTGCAACCCTAAAGATGCTTTTCGTCAATCGCAACTTTTCCGACGGACGTTAGGATTAGCGCCGACACCGGCTCTTTTGACGCTCGCGAGCGCCTGCGCCGCGTTGAATTGTCGCGCCATCGCGAGTTGTGCGACGGCGCGATCGGGCTCGAACTGCTGGGCCGAGGTTTGACCGTCCCCCTCCGTTTGCTACCACCCCCGTGAGGCGATCAGGGAGCAGACGCGATGAGCCTGGACGGGAGCTACGACCACGACAACATCTTCGCCAAGATCCTGCGCGGCGAGATCCCCTCCGCCCGGGTGTTCGAGGACGACCATGTGTACGCCTTCATGGACGTCTTCCCGCAGGGCCGCGGCCACACCCTGGTGATCCCCAAGCACTCGACGGCCCGCAACCTCCTGGAGGAGGAGCCGGAGAAGCTCTCGCAGCTGATCCTCGGGGTGCAGCGCGTGGCGCGCGCCGTGCGCGCGGCGCTCGAGCCTGACGGTGTGCTGATCTTCCAGAACAACGGAGCGGCCGCCGGCCAGACGGTGTTCCACCTGCACTTCCACGTCGTTCCGCGCTGGGCCGGCGACGGACCGCTCGGCCGTCACGGGAGCGGACAGATGGCCGACATCGGGGAGCTGAAAGCGCTCGCCGCACAGATCGCCGCGAAGATCAGCTGAACCCGCCGACCTCGCGCCTGGCGCCGGAACTTGGCCCCGGAGCCGTGGTTACAGCCATGGGGCGGCCGCCGGATTTCCCTGGCGGCGGCTCTCGCACGCCGCGCCCCTGTGGCGCTGGAGCGACGCGATGTCCGAACAGTTCCGTACGCGGCGGAGCGATTCCATGCCGACGTTCGTGTGGGGCATCCTCGGCCTGCTGGTCGTGGCCCTGTTCGTGCTGCTATTGGGGCTGCTGCACCCCATGAGTTGACCCTGAGACCAGGCATGAACGAGACGAAGGCGTCCAGCACGCTGCCGCAAGCCCAAAACAAGGGCAAGCCCGCCCGCCGGATCCCCACCTTCGTCTGGATCCTGATTGTCCTGCTGCTGGTCGGGTTCATTCTCGTGAAGCTGCAGAAGGCGCAAGCCCTGCTCGCCACCCGCCAGGCGTCCGCGCCCGCCGCGGCGGCGAAATAGGCTCAGCGCGCCTGGGAATAGGCCAACGCCGCCACCCGGCAGGCGGAGGCCAGCGGCCTCTCGCCGCGATCGGCGTCGATCGCCAGCACCAGCGCCGCCAGGCTCGCGTCGCGAGCGCGCGCCATCTCCTCCAGGACCGCCCAGAACTCCGGCTCCAGCGCGATCGAGGTGCGGTGGCCGGCGAGCTGGAGCGAGCGTTTGCGCAAAGCGGGCATGGCCGAGCCTTGCCGTCCGGGCGGGCTTCAGATCAAGGCTCTTGAATGAACGTGACGCCAGCGTCATCTTTGCCGGGGCCAATGCGAGGACCGTGCGACATGGCGATGCTCGACAAGGCGCAGCCCGCCACGACCCCGGCTGCGGGCTCCGGCCGGCGGCAATGGCGGCGGGCGCTGCGCGCGCTCCGCGCCCTGCTCGCCGACAAGGACGACACGGTCCAGGTCTTCGAGATCATGCGCGCGCTGAACGGCGGCGCGGTGGCGCGCAATTACCACCGCCTGCTCGCCACGCGCGAGGGCGGGCGGATCGCCTGGGAACGGCTGGAGCTCGCGCCGAAGCTGATGGACGAGGCCTGGCTGGACGGCTTGCCGGCGGGCTCCGTCGGCGCCGCCTATCGTGACTTCGTCCGCGCCGAGCGCCTGTCTGCGGAGGGCCTGGCCAAGGTCAGCCGCCAGGGCATCTCGCCGATCGAGGAGCGCCACCCCTACGCCTGGTTCGGCCGGCGCACCCGCGACGCCCACGACATCTGGCACGTGCTGAGCGGCTACGGGCGTGACGCCCTGGGCGAGTCCTGCCTGGTCGCCTTCTCCTACGCCCAGACGAGGGGGCCGGGCTGGGCGCTGATCGCCCTGGGCGCGATGCTGCGCGCCCGGCCCGGGCGACATCCCTACCGGCGCGCGATCTGGCAGGGCTACCGCCGCGGCCGCGCGGCCAGATGGCTGCTGGGCGAGGATTACGAGCGCCTGCTCGCCGAGCCGCTCGAGTGCGCACGTCGCCGGCTCGGGATCACGCCCGCCACCGTCTACGACGCCATTCCGCCCCACGCCCGGGATTTGCCGCAGGCGAGGCCCTGACGCCGCTCACTTCTCGCGCTTGGTGTCCTCGTGCGCCCGGCGGGCGCGTTCCGACTCGAGCCGGGCGAGCGTCTTCTCCGCCTTGGTGCGTCCGAAGCTGACCCGGTTCTCGGCGGCCTTCGCTTTCGCCACGTCGCGCGCCCGTTCCTTGCGCGCCTTGTTGAGGTTGATCGGCTCGGTCAAATGGAAACCTCCGGCCTCCGGCTTCGTTGAGCGGCCACCCCCTCAACAAGGAGAGCCATCATGATGCAAGCTTCGGAGATCCGCGAGCACATGGACGTGGTCGGATCGGACGGCAAGCACATCGGCCGCGTCGACCACGTGATGGGGAGCGAGATCGAGCTCACCAAGTGGGACACCCAGTCGGGCCTCAAGCACCACATGATCCCGCTGAGCTGGGTCGACTTCATCGACGATGAGGGTGTCCACCTCAACCGCACCAAGGACGCCGCCAAGTCCGAATGGCGCGAGAAGCATTGACGGTTTCGCGGTGGTCCCCTTCCCGAAGGGGATCACCGCGGGCCCGGGCCAGCGCGATCAGCGGAATGGCGAGCAAGCGCTCGATCGAGAGCGGCGCCCATTTGTGCTCAGAATGCCGAGGCTTGGGGTGGTGCCGGATGCAGGGCTCGAACCCGCGACCTTCGGTTTACAAAACCGCTGCT
>CBJNAS010000334.1:0-4134 GCA_966434565.1 uncultured Phenylobacterium sp. | reverse complement strand
GGCGCCAGAGCTTCAGCCGCGGCAAGCCGCTGGGCGCCATCGAGAAGATCGCCCCCACCCGCAAGAAGGGCACGGCGATCGCCTTCCTGCCGGACCCGGTGATCTTCGGCGAGGGCTGCGCCTTCCGGCCCGCCCGCCTCTACCGCATGGCCCGCTCCAAGGCCTATCTGTTCGGCGGCGTCGAGATCCGCTGGAAGTGCGATCCTTCCCGCATCCACGACCAGACCCCGGCCGAGGCGACCTTCCGCTTCCCCAACGGCCTGGCCGACTTCCTGGCCGAGCGGGTCAAGGACATCGAGACGGTGACGCCCCAGCCCTTCGCCGGGCGTTGGGAGCGGCCGGGCGAGACCGGCAAGGTCGAATGGGCGGTGACCTGGACGGGCGCCGGCTTCGGCGAGGCCGACGGCTTCATGCAGTCCTACTGCAACACCGTGCCGACGCCGGAGGGCGGAACGCACGAGGCCGGCCTGCGCGCGGTGCTGACGCGGGGGCTCAAGCAGTACGCCGAGCTGGTGGGCGAGAAGCGCGGCGCGGTGATCACCGCCGAGGACGTGGTCGCCCAGGCCGGCGCCCTGATCAGCGTCTTCATCGCCAACCCAGAATTCCAGGGCCAGACCAAGGAGAAGCTCTCCAGCGCCGAGGCCCAGCGGCTGGTGGAGAAGGCGCTGGCCGACCCCTTCGACCACTGGCTGACCGCCCAGCCCAAGGCCGCCGGCGCCCTGCTGGCCTTCGTCATCGAGCGCGCCGAGGAGCGGCTGAAGCGCCGCAAGGAGAAGGAGGTCGCCCGCGCCTCGGCGACCCGCAAGCTGCGCCTGCCGGGCAAGCTGGCCGACTGCTCCGGCAACGCCATCGACGGGGCGGAGATCTTCCTGGTCGAGGGCGACTCGGCCGGCGGCTCGGCCAAGCAGGCGCGCGACCGCAAGACCCAGGCGATCCTGCCGCTGCGCGGGAAGATCCTGAACGTGGCGTCGGCCAGCCTCGACAAGACCGGCGGCAATCGGGAGCTGGCCGACCTGATGCTGGCGCTGGGCGTCCAGGGCGGGTCGAAGTTCAAGGAAGAGGATCTGCGCTACGAGCGCGTGATCATCATGACCGACGCCGACGTCGACGGCGCCCACATCGCCAGCCTGCTGATCACCTTCTTCTACCGCACCATGCCGGACCTGATCCGTTCGGGCCGCCTCTACCTGGCGCTGCCGCCGCTCTACCGCCTGAGCCATGGCGGCAAGGCCGTCTACGCCCGCGACGACGCCCACCGCGACCGGCTGCTGGCCACCGAGTTCAAGGGCAAGAAGCCGGAGATCAGCCGCTTCAAGGGCCTGGGCGAAATGATGCCCGCCCAGCTGAAGGAAACCACCATGGACCCGGCCCGCCGCACCCTGGCGAGGGTCACCCTGCCCCGCGCCGAGGAGACGGTGGCGGACCTTGTGGAGGCGCTGATGGGCAGGAAGCCGGAGCTGCGGTTCAGGTTCATCCAGGAGAACGCCGAGTTCGCGGCGGCGGACATCGACGTGTGACACGCCGCAATCGGCGCGCAATGCAGAGGCGCGCACGGCAAACTGCGGCAAGGCCTGCGACACAAACCTGGACACGCAATTAACCCCTCGTTAAACGCTGCGTTGAGCGCGCGGGGGGGCCGTCATCGCTCCTCGGGGGAGTATGATGGCGGATCGTAGCGCGGCGTTCGGCGTCAACAACATCACGGCCATGGTCGCCGATCCGACCAGCGGCTACGTCTATTTTTCGACGTCGACAGGCGACGTCTACAAGTGGAACGCGGAGACCGGATCCACGGTCCTCTCCGCCCATGTGGGGACGAACCTCACATCCATCGCTCTTTCCCCGGAACACACGTACTTGATGACGGGGGAGGCCAATGGAGCTACGGATCAACCGCTCCGCTTTGAGAATATTTCTGCTTCGGACCTCTCGTCAACAGCAATCCAAATCCCCGTTGGGCTACAAAATCCAGGAGACACCTTCGAAAATTCCCGACTCGGCGTGCATTCGCTCGCCATAATCCCCGGGTATAAAGTTCTATTTAACTCATCGTACTACAGCTTATCCGGATATACCACCACCGGTTTGCTTTATTCTACATCTGATATTGGTGCTCACTACTTAAATTTTACTTTTCTTAGTTCCGGTTGGATGTTTTCCTCCGAAAACAACCGATACATTGTTGTCGCCGACGAAATTGCCTATCCGTCAGCCATCTATGCATACGACTCTGTCACCGGCATATTGAGCGCGACGCCATTCGATTTTCTCAACGCGCCGGTCTACGGGACCGTGTCCATCAGCGAGACAGCTGGGCTCATTGCTTACGACGACGGCCGTTTACGAGTTATCGACCTGACGGGCCACTCGGACCACGAGATCACTGAGTACGTGGATGGTGGCGCCGTACGAGTTCTCGACCTGCCGGCCCACTTGGTCCACCAGATCACCGACGTAAGCGATGGTGGATACATAGCCTCGGCGACCGCCTTCCTCCCTGGAGGCCATCAGCTCCTGGCGTGGGACACCACCAACAACTTGCTGAGGGCGTACGACACCCAGACCTGGACGCAGGTCGGCGCCTTCACCATGCCGGCCTGGGGTGGCGGAGGCCCGTCCACCGGACCCGCCATGATCGTGGGCGACAACGGCCAATTCCTCTACCTGGCGGGGAACCAGCAGTCCATTGATCTTGCGGCGAAGCTGTCCCTCACCGTGACCGGAACGGGAGGCAATGACGCCCTCTACGGCGCCGCGGGAGCGGACAGCCTTTCAGGGCTGGCCGGCGACGACACCATCAGCGGCGGCTTGGGCGACGACACCATCGACGGTGGCGGCGGCGCCGATGTGCTGGACGGCGGCGATGGGAACAACATGGTCGTCTTCGCCCACGCTGCGAGCGGCGTGGTCCTGGACCTGACCACCGGAGCCAACAACACCGGCGCCACGCTCAGCAACTTCAAGAACGCGACGGGATCGGCCTACGACGACAGCCTCGTCGGCACGGCGGGGGCCAACAGCCTTTTCGGGGGCGCGGGAAACGACACCCTGGCAGGGGGCCAGGGCGCCGACACGCTGGACGGCGGCGCGGGCCACGACCTCATCATCGGCGGCTCGGGAGCGGACCGCATCCTGATCGGCCTCGGCCAGTCCGACACCCAGGCCGGACATCCTGACGTCATCCAGAACTGGCACGCGGGCGACACCCTGGTGTTCAACGGCGGCATCACGCCGGGCAATTACCTGACGGGTAGCGCCCCCGACTACGCCTCGGCCCTCTCCGCGGCGAACTACGCCATCGGGCTTGGACGCGCCAAGTTCATCGCCATGGCGGTGGGCTCGGACGTCGTGGTCTTCGCCGACTCCGCGAACGACGGCGGGGTCGCGGACGACGCCGTCATCCTGCAGGGGCGCACACTCGCGGACATCTCGATCGCCGATATCGCCTCGCAACCGGCCAGCGAGGCCACGCCGGGGCCGTCGCACACGCCTCCGCCGGCGCCGCCAGAGCCGTCTGCGCCGACGCTGCCGCTCGCCGGCGCTCACGGGACGATCACCGGCAATATGGACGCGGCCCACCTGGCCGACCTGTTCCCGGCGACGCTCACCCAGGCCTCGGCGACGGAGGTCACCGCTTCCGGCTTCTTCGGGCTCGGATTCGATCTGGTCGGTTCGAATTTCCAGTATACCAACAATCAGCTGAGCGGCGGCGCGGCGACCCATCTGACGCTGACGGACCTCTTCCACTTCGCGCCCGCCCTGCACCTCGACCTGGCGCTGCCGCACACGGACGTGTCCTCGTTTGAGACGTGGCTCGCCAACGACCAGACGCAGACCGCCTTCCAGACGCTTCTCAGCGGCGGCGACCAGCTCTCCGGCGGCGCCAGCGCCGACCTCATCCGCGGCTATGGCGGCGACGACCTGATCGCCGGCGGCGGGGGCGCGGACAGCCTGTTCGGCGGCGACGGAAACGACGTCATCTACGCCGGCCTTCCGCCGGGTGGCTCAGGCTCTGGCCCGGCCGGCTCCACCTGGCTGCGCGGCGAGGCCGGCGACGACTACATCGTCGGCGGCGCGGGCTACGACAACGTCAACGGCAACCAGGGGAACGACACGATCGACGGCGGCTCGGGC
>CBJNAS010000333.1:0-4138 GCA_966434565.1 uncultured Phenylobacterium sp. | reverse complement strand
GTCTGCGCCCCCGTCTGGGCCCCCGTCTGGGCCCTCGTCCGCCGCGCCGGCGCGATGCTGGCCGCGATCCTGCTTCTCGGCTTCTGGAGCGCGCCCGCCGGCGCGGTTCCGGCCTTCGCCGTCCAGACCGGCCAGGCCTGCGCGAGCTGCCACGTCGGCGGTTTCGGCCCGCAGCTCACCGCCTACGGCCGCAATTTCAAGCTCGGCGGCTACACCCAGCGCTCCACGCCCTTCAACCTGCCGCTCGCGGGAATGGCGGTGTTCTCCTACGTGCGCACCACGAAGCCGATGCCGGAGCCCCCTGCGTCCCACTACCGCGCCAACGACAACTTCACCTTGGACGAGGCGGCGCTGTTCGTCGCCGGCGGCTTCGGCAAACACTTCGGCGTATTCGCCGAGGCCACCTATGACGGGGTCGCCCGGGCCTTCACCTGGGACAACATCGACCTGCGCGCGGTGACCAAGCTCAAGGCGGCCGGCCGCGACCTCGTGCTGGGCGCCAGCGTGAACAACTCGCCCGGCGTGCAGGACCCCTGGAACACCCTGCCGGCCTGGAGCTTCCCATTCACGGACTCCGCGCTCGCGCCGTCGCCCGCAGCCGCGCCGCTGCTGTCCGGGGCGCTGGCCCAGACCAGCCTGGGCGCCACCGTCTATGCCTGGATCGGCCAGACCCTCTATCTCGAAGGCGGCGCCTATGGCTCGCCCGGAACCAATGCGCTCGCCAGGCTGGGCGCGGACCCGTTCTCGCCGGGCGACATCCAGGGGCTGGCGCCCTATCTGCGCCTGGCGGTGCAGCGGCCGCTCGGCGGCGGGACCGTGGAGGCCGGCGTCGTCGGCCTGCGCGCCGATCTCCATCCCGGCCGCGATCGCACGACCGGTCTGGTCGACCGCTACACCGACCTGGGCTTCGACGCCTCCTGGCAGAGGAAGCTCGCGGGCGGCGACATGGTCAGCGTCGACGGGCGCTGGCTGCACGAGCGCCAGCGGCTGGAGGCCACCTGCAGCCTGGCCGGGGCTGCGGACCCGGCCTGCGCCCGCAACGACCTGAACGAGGCGCGGCTCGCCGCCTCCTGGTACTGGCGGGACAAGGTCGGGCTGACGGTCGCGGCCTTCGACCTCACCGGCTCGGCCAATCCGGTGATCTACGCCGCCAACCGCAGCTTCCGGCCGGACAGCTCGGGCCTGATGGTGCAGCTGGACGGCACGCCGTTCGGCGACGCCCCGCAGCCCGCCCGGCGCGCCAACCTGCGGGTCGGCGTGCAGTACACCCACTACGGCCGCTTCGACGGCGCGCGCCACGACATCGACGGAACCGGCCGCAACGCCGCCGACAACGACACGCTCCGGGTCTTCACCTGGCTGGCGTTCTAGCGAGGTTCCTCAGGGCCTTGCGGCGTGACCGGCCCGGCGCTGGTGCGGTCGCGCTTTCGCGCGAAGAGGAGTCGGCCCGCCCGATCCCGACAGTCGGAAGTGATCCGCGGCGGCGTTGCGCTACACTCGGCGGATTGAACCTTTCGCAAGCGGCCGGGAACCAAGGCGGGCATGGCGAAGGAGCCGACCTCGAATAGCGAGCGCCTCGCACGCGGCGCCCCCGTCGCCCAGCCGGACGACGAGGCGCAGCTGATGGGGCGCATCCGGGCGCACGACCTGCGCGCCTTCGAGACCCTCTATCGCCGTTACCACCCGCGGCTGACGCGGTTCATCACCAACCTGATCCGCCGGCCTCAGCTGGTGGAGGAGGTCTTGAACGACACCATGCTGGTCGTCTGGAACAAGCCGGACAGCTACAACGGGTCGAGCCGGCTCTCGACCTGGATCTTCGCCATCGCCTACCGCAAGGCGCTGAAGGCGCTCAGCCGCTATGACGAGCCGCTCGACGACGCGCTCGCCGAGCGGCGCGCCAGCGTCGAGCCCGGGCCCGACCAGCAGCTGGACCGCCGGCAGATGCAGGCCGCGCTGCTCGACGCCATGCGCCAGCTCTCGCCCGACCACCGCGCCGTTGTCGACCTGACCTACTTCCACGAGATCGGCTATCGCGAGATCGCCGAGATCATGGATTGCCCGGTCGATACCGTGAAGACGCGGATGTTCTACGCGCGGCGCCACCTCAAGCGCGTGCTGGCCGGCGGGCCGGCGGACTGGCTCTGAGGAACGCGCGCATGGGCCGGATCATCCGCTTCAACCCCGATCGCCACGAGCAGGCTCGCACCCTCCTGCCCTGGTATCTGCGCGGGCGGCTCGAGGACGAGGAGCGTGCGCGGCTGGAGGCGCACCTGAGCGGTTGCGCCGAATGCCAGGCGGAACTGCGGCTGGAGCGGCGCCTCGCCGAAGCCGTCGCCGAGCTGCCGTTCCAGGCGGACGAGGGCTGGGCGCAGATGCGCCGGCGGATCGAGGCCCAGGCGGCGCGCAGCCGCCCGTTCCCCCCGGCGCGCCGGGCGCTGATGGTGTTGGGCGGTGGCGGATGGGCGCTGGCGGCGCAGTTCGCGGCGGTGGCGGTGCTCATGGCGCTGGTGCTGCCTTTGGCCCGCGCGCCCGCCTATCAAGCGCCCCCATATCACGCCTTGGGCGCGACACGGCCGGCCGCGGTGGGCGACGTCATCGTCGTCTTCCAGCCCGAGGCCCGCGCCCAGGACCTAACCCGCATCCTGCGGGCCAGCGGCGCGCGGCTGATCGACGGCCCGACCGCGGCCGACGCCTACGTGCTCGACGTGCCGCTCGCAGCCCGCCCCGCGGCGCTGGCAAGCCTGCGGGCCGACGCGGCCGTGGCCATGGCCGAGCCGATCGACGCGGCGGAGCGGCCGTGATGCGCCGGCGCCTGCGCGCTCTGTTCACAGGCCTGTTCGCCTGCGCGCTGGCCGGCGGGTCCGCCGCCGCTCGCGCGGCGCCGCCCGACGCCGCCCACGAGATCCTGGTGCTGGTGCGCCTGCCGGCCGAGCACTATCGGCCGAGCGCCGACTACGGCGCGGGCTACGCCGACGAGCTGTCGCGGCGCGCCGAGCGGCGGCTGGCCGGACGCATCGCCCGGGCGCACCGGCTGGCGCTGGTCGACGACTGGCCGATGCCGCTCCTGGGCCTCGACTGCTTCGTCATGGCCGCTCCCCTGGGCCGCAGCGCCGAGGCCGCCGCCGCCGAGCTGGCGCGCGATCCGGCCGTCGCCTGGACCGAGCCCATGCACCTCTACAGCGGCCAGGCGGCTGCCGTGGCGGGGCACAACGACCCGCTGTTCCGCGCTCAGCCGGCGGCGCGCGAATGGCGCCTCGCCGAGCTCCACAAGGTGGCCACCGGCAGCCGCGTCTCGGTCGCGGTGATCGACAGCCAGGTCGATGCGGCCCACCCGGACCTGGCCGGCCAGTTCGCGGTCAGCGAGGACTTCGCGCCCGCGCCCGCGCCCAGGGGCGGCGAGCGGCACGGCACCGGCGTCGCCGGCGTGATCGCCGCCAAGGCCGACAACGGGATCGGCATCGCCGGCGTCGCGCCCCAGGCGCGGCTGATCGCCCTGCGCGCCTGCTGGCAGTCGGCAGGCGCCGCGGCCGCCACGGTGTGCGACAGCGTCAGCCTCGCCAAGGCGCTGCACTTCGCCATCGAACGGCGCGCCCAGGTGATCAACCTCAGTCTAGCCGGCCCCCCGGACCTGCTGCTCGCCAAGCTGGTCGACGCCGCGCGCGGGCGGGGGATCACGGTGGTCGCCGCCTACGACCCGAGCCTGCCGCACGGGGGCTTTCCCGCCTCGCATCCGGGCGTGATCGCCGTGGCGGACGAGTCCTTGGCGCAAGCTCCGCCGGGCGTCTACAGTGCGCCAGGGCGGGATGTGCCCACGACGCAGCCAGGTGGACGGTGGTCCCTCGTCGACGGCAGCTCCTATGCGGCGGCCCACGTCAGCGGCCTCATGGCGTTGGTGCGTGAGCACGCTGGTCTCTCCGGGCGGGCGCTGGCCCTGGTCTCGACCCGGCCCGGCGGCGGCCCGATCGACGCCTGCGCGACCCTGCTGCGCGACCCCCGCCCTTGCGGATCTGCGACCGCCAGTGCGGCTAAGGCGGCCCTGCAGCCCTGAAGGCCGGCGAGGGGCCGGGCGCGGGCCCGGCCGGGCGTGGGCCCTGGCGCTTGCCGCCGCGCTCGGCCTGGCCGGCCGCGCCGCGGC
>CBJNAS010000332.1:0-4141 GCA_966434565.1 uncultured Phenylobacterium sp. | reverse complement strand
CCGCTCTACGTCTTGCCGGGGTAGGGGAGCATGCCCTGCGGCACATCTCGTTTGGAGGCGCCTGGACGCCCCCTCAGTCGCCGGAGCGGGGGAGGTGGCTCCCGCCGCACGGCGGGAGACGGCGTTCGGCGCGGATTTGACCTGATGCGATTCTTCGTCCGCGCGGCGGCGGCCGCGGCCCTGTTGTGCGCCGCGGCGCCGGCGGCTGGCCAGGAGGAGGGTTCCGCAAACGCCACGGCGGCGGCGCCCGGCGAACCGGCCCCCGCCAGGACGCCATCGCGCTTTCCCCCGCCCCTTCCCCGGCCGGCGCCGCTCCCCAAGCCCGAGTCCCGCACGCCCGCACCCGAGGCCCCCGCCCCGCCCGCGCCCGAAGCCCCGGCTGCGCCCACCGCGCCGAAGGTCCGGCCGACCGGGCCCCGGCCCGTGACGGCAGCCGCGCCCGTCGCGCCGCTCGCCCGGGGTGCGCGCGCCGAGCCCGCCGCACGGACACAGCCCGGCCAGACCATCGCGCCGCAGCAGCTGGAGACCTTCGTCGACGGCGTGGTCCGCTCGGCGATGGCGCGCCGCCACATCGCCGGCGTGACCGTCGCGATCGTGCAGAACGGCGAGGTCCTGATGAAGAAGGGCTACGGCTTCGCGAGCCTGTCGCCCGCACGCCCGGTGGACCCGGACCGCACCCTCTTCCGCATCGGTTCCGTCTCCAAGACCTTCACCTGGATCGGGGTGATGAGGGCAGCCGAGGCCGGGCGCATCCAGCTGGACCAGCCAGTCAACCTCTACCTGCCGGAACGGCTGCAGATCCGCGAGCAGGGCTTCGACCAGCCGGTCCGGGTGCTCGACCTGATGGACCATGCGGCCGGCTTCGAAGACCGCGCCTACGACCGCCTCGTCGAGAGCGACCCCGATTATGTGCGCCCGCTCGACCTCTACCTGCGGCAGGAGCGGCCCAGGCGCGTGCGGCCGCCGGGCGAGATCGCGACCTATTCCGACTACGGCGCGGCGCTCGCCGGCGAGGCCTTGTCCTCGATCGAAGGCAAGCCGTTCGAGCGGCTGATCGAGGAGCAGATCTTCCTGCCGCTCGGCATGTCGCATACGACGTTCCGCGAGCGCCGCGCGGCCAAGGCCGCCCTGCCCGCGCCGATGCCGGCCGATCTCGCCGACGGGGCGGCGGAGGGCTTCCGCTGGACCGCGGGCGGCTTCGTCCAGCAGCCCTATGAATACATGGGCCAGGCAGCTCCGGCCGGCGCCGCCTCCTCGACCGCCGGCGACATGGCCCGCTACATGCTGGCGCTGCTGGGCGGCGGCCAGCTGGGGCCGGCGGTGATCTATGGGCCGCGCACCGCCCAGGCCTTGCGCACGCCCATCCTGTCCGTGCCGCCGGGGATCAACGGCTGGGCCCACGGCTTCATGGCCGAGCCGCTGCCGGGCGGACGCACCGGCCTTGGCGAGACCGGCGAGACCCTGTCTTTCGCGGCCAGGCTGGTGACCGCGCCGGACCTGAACCTGGGGATCTTCGTCGCGGCCAACACCGACACCGCCCGTGAGCTGGTCGAGGACCTGCCGCGAGAGGTGGTGCGGGAATTCTATCCACCGGCGGCCGCCCCCCCGCGCGCGGGCGCGCCAGAGCTCGCGCCGGCGGCGGGCCTCTACGCCGGGCGCTACCGCACGACACGGCGGGCCTATTCCGGGCTCGAGGCCTTCATCGACGGCATCACGGGCGCGAGCCGGGTGCGGGTGACGCCGGAGGGCCGGCTGGTGACCACCGACGCCAGCGGCGCCCGGGCCTGGACGCCGGAGGGGACGGCGACGGACGGCCGCTTCGTCGCGCTCGACGGGGAAGAGCGCCTCGCCTTCCGGATCGTGGACGGCCGGGCCGTGGGCTACCAGCACGGCGCCAACCTCGCCTTCTTTGAACGCGTCTCGTTCTTGAGCTCGCCCGAGGCGCTCGCCCTGGCCGGCGGCCTGACCGCGGCGGCGGCCCTGCTCACCCTGACCGGTGCGGCCCTGCGCAACCATCGGGAGCAGCGGGAGAGCGCGGTCCAGAGCCGGGCCGCCCTGATCCAGAACATCCAGGCGGGCCTGTGGCTGGCGGCCATGGCGGCTTTCGCGGTGTGGGGCGCGCGCGCCATCGGCGATCCCGCGCGGCTGACCTTCACCTGGCCCGGCGCCCTCTTGGTCACCGCCTCGTCCTGCGCCCTGGTGGCCGCGGCGCTCACGGTTACGACCCTGGTGACCCTGCCGTCGATCTGGCGTGGCGGACGGCGGGTGGACTCCTGGCCGATCCTGCGGCGCGCCGCCTTCACCGTGACGGTCGCCGTCTATGCCGTCTTCTCCTGGCTGCTCGCCCAGGCAGGCGCGCTCAGCCCGTGGAGCGGGTGAGCGGTCAGGCCGCCCGGTGCGGCCCCTGCGCAGCCTCGTCCGGTCCGCGCGTCGCCGCCGGCTGAGGATCGTAGCCGGCCCGCAGCATCAGCGACCCGCATTCGGCGAACAGGATCTCCAGCGCCTCGCGGCTCAGATGGTTGGGCCAGTCCCCGACCACTCCCTTGCGGTAGAAGGAGGCTCGGTCCTCCTCGCCCGGCCGGCGGCCGCCGGACAAGGCCTCGAAGCTGGAGCGTCGAGCAATGTCCTTCAGCTGGGCGGACGTGGCGGGCGCGCCCAGGAAGCCGAAGACGCGCGCGAGCTCTCGGCGCGCGTCGCGGACCAGGTCCTCGTAGCGAACGGTGATGACCTCGCCGGGATGGCTCTGGGCGTAGGCCAGGGTGCGCTCGAGGCTCATGCGCCACTCCCGCGCCGAGCCACGCACCAGGTCGAGGTAGTAGGCCGATGTGCGGTCTTCCGCCTCGCGCCGGCCGGCTCGCGCGGCATGTCCGAGGCGGCTGGCGGCCACGTCGCGCGGATCGCGCACCATCAGAATGAACTTCATGCCCGGAAAGACGACGCCGAGGTCCTCGATGATCTGGGCGTTCCTGGGCGTCTTGTCGCCGATCAGCCGCGCGCCCGGCTTGGCGCGGCGCGCCAACAGCATGGTCGCGACCGTGCGGGTGATGTCGACCACCTCACCGCGCGTGAGCGGGGGATAGCAGGGCCGGCCCTCATAGACCTGCTTGGCCACGATGCTCAGCTTGGCGTTGTAGGCGCCCAGCATCTCCGCGATCGGGCGCACGAGGAATTCGTGCAGATGGGCCTCGCCGGAGCAGACGATCTCCGGATGCAGATCCAGGCACTGCTGCAGCCAGGTGGTTCCCGACTTGGGCGCGCCGCCGATGAAAAAGTAATCCGTCACCTGACTGTCCCGTGAGCCCACCGCGGCGGGCTGCGCCCTCGTTCTGAAACCGTTCCGCGAGTCACGCCACCATGACGGTAGTGTAAATGCGACTTACAGGGCAACAG
The DNA here is from genome assembly GCA_966434565.1 of uncultured Phenylobacterium sp. Lineage (GTDB taxonomy): Bacteria > Pseudomonadota > Alphaproteobacteria > Caulobacterales > Caulobacteraceae > Phenylobacterium. The sequence goes on along the minus strand of CBJNAS010000332.1, from coordinate 751 downwards.
TCGGCCGGCCCCGATCCGGGTCTGCCCGACGAGGCGGGACATGCGCGCCCTACTTGTGATAGGCGTGATCGCATCATTTCGCCCGACCGAGCAGAATGCCCGATCCGACGCCTCCTTTTTCAGCGCTCAGGGCGCTCGAAGCCGCGACACGGCACCGCAGCTTCACCTGGGCGGCCCGGGAGTTGCAGATCACCCACAGCGCGGTCAGCCAGGCCGTCCGTCGGCTCGAGGCCGAGCTGGGGACGCGGCTGTTCGAGCGCCGCGGCGGCATGATGGAGCCTTCCGAGGCGGCGCGGCGGCTGGCCGAGAGCTATTCGGCCGCGGCCCGGCAGCTGAGCGAGATCATCCGCGACATCACCGGCGAAGCGGCGTCGGCCGCCCGCGACCCGGCCGAGTCGCCTAAACCGGGCCGCAGCATCGCCCCGTCGCGAAGCTCTCCCGGTTAACTGATCTTAAGAAGGCGTTTACCAGACACTGGGTAAATCCTGCCTAGCAACGGGCGGGGGGCAACTGCCTGACGCGACGCCTTTTTCGGGGGAAAGGACGCCTGCGTTGAGTAAGGTTCTGGCGGCGCTGCAGAAGTTCGGCATCGGCCGACTCGTCGCCCTGCTCGGGATCGGCGCCGGCGTGGCCGCGGCCCTGGTCGCTGTGACCATGAACCTCGGCGAGCCCAAGGCGCTGCTCTACGCCAACCTCGACCTGAAGGAAGCCGGCAGCATCACCCAGGCGCTGGACCAGGCGGGCATCAAGT
>CBJNAS010000331.1:0-4149 GCA_966434565.1 uncultured Phenylobacterium sp. | reverse complement strand
GGGCCAGCACCCACTACAGCGCCCCCCCCCCTGGGCGCCGTGCGGACACTTTCCCCGACCCGCCACCCACCCCCCCGCGCCGAGGCGGCGGAAGCCGCGCTCGAGCGCGCCACGGAGGCGCTGGCGCGCATCGACGCGGCGCTCACCGACCCCGCCGTGTTCGCCAACGACCCGGGCCAGGCCGCCGAGCTGGGCCGCCGGCGCGAGGCCGCCCAGGCCGCAGTCGAGGCCGCCGAGCTCGAATGGCTGGACGCCCAGGAAGCCTACGAGGCGCTGAAGGTCAGCGCCTGACTTCACCGTCGGAACCTCCGCCCGCGGGGCCGCATTGCCGGCGGGTTCGCGGCGGATGTGGAGCAAGCTGATGGCCGGGCGTCGCAAGGCGCGGGCGCAGCGACGGTCAGGCGGCAGTCTCGTCTGGGACGTGGCGCCCCTGGTGGTGCTGGCGAGCGCGGGCGTGGCGCTGGTGCGCGAGCCCAGGGGCCGGCGCGACCGGCGCCGGGAGCCCGGCCGCGGACGCGACGCCCGCTCGGTCACCGAGATCCCGCTACGCGGCTGGAAGGACATCCTGCTGCGCACGCGCAAGGAGTTCTCCGACGACAACCTGCTGATGGTGGCCGCCGGCGTCACCTTCTACGCCCTGCTCGCCCTGTTCCCCGGCCTGGCCGCCTTCGTCGCCCTCTACGGCCTGTTCGCCGACGTGGCGGACGTGCAGCGGCATCTGCAGGTGCTCTCGTTCGTCCTGCCGCCCAGCGCCCTGCAGTTCATCGGCGAGCAGATGATACGCCTCGCCGAGGCCAACAAGGGCGCCCAGTCGCTGGCCTTCGCCGCCGGCCTGCTCGCCTCGATCTGGAGCGCCAACGGCGCGGTGAAGGCGCTGATGAACGGTCTCAACATCGCCTACGAGGAGCACGAGCGGCGCAGCTACGTGCGACGCACCCTGGTCTCGCTCGGCTTCACCCTGGGCCTGCTCGCCTTCGCGATCGCCGCCATCGGCCTGCTGGCCGCCCCGCCGTTGATCCAGGACTTCGCCGGCCCGGGGCCCGCGACCGTGTTCGGCTGGGTGAGCTGGCCGCTGCTGCTGGTCGCCCTCGCCACGGGGCTGGCGCTGCTCTACCACTTCGGCCCGAGCCGCGCCCCGGTGCGCTGGAAATGGATCACCTGGGGCAGCGCCGGCGTGACGCTGTTCTGGGTGATCGCCTCGGCCCTGTTCTCGCTCTACGTCGGGACATTCGCCCACTACGACCGGACCTACGGCGCGCTGGGCGCGGCGATCGGCTTCATGATGTGGATCTATCTGTCGATGGTGGTGGTGCTGCTGGGCGCGGAGCTCAACTCCGAGATCGAGCACCAGACCACCGCCGACACCACCACCGGCCGCGCCCAACCCATGGGCTTCCGCAAGGCCGCCATGGCCGACACGGTGGGCGCCGCGCAGGGGCGGTGAAGCAGCGGATATGTTTCCCCGCGACAGGCCGGAGGGGGCGTTCGGCGCTGACTGTGCGGGCGTTCAGCCTCAGGTGATGTGCTTGGGGCTGATCGGGTCGCTGCTCGGGAAGGTCTCCTCGATGGCTTCGTCCAGCAGCGCGTCCTGGTCGCTCTCGGCCTGGGCCTTTTTGTCGGCCAGCTGGTCGTGCTTCTCGCCTTCCGGCAGGGGCTCGACCTCGCGGGCATGCGGCACATCGATGTGGCGGTCCTCGTGCCGCGGGCGGCCCTCCACGGCCATGTCCGCGTTCGAGCCGCTCGATCCGTGGGCGAAGGCGCGGTGCGCTTCGTGCTCGGTCTGCTTGTCCGCCATCGGCTGCTCCTCGCGATCGGGTCACGACCGTAATTCGCGAGCGCCGGAGCGGTTGCCTCCCCAGGCTGCGCCGCACTCAGTGCAGGGCCGCCTCCGGGTGCTCGTGCAGGAACCGCCGCAGCGTGGCAAGCAGGCCGGCGGCGTGGCTCAGGTCGCCGCGGGCGCGGGCCGCCCGCAGGTCGTCGACCAGGATCGCGCGCACCCGGGCCGGCCCGTCGGGCTCCTCCATCAGCTCCGCGCCGATCGCGGCCGCCTCGATCGGCGGCACATGTTCATGCTCGACGATGGCTTCGACCTCGTCGGCGTTCAGCCCGGACATGGCGATGCAGTCTTCCAGAGAGATCATCTTCGTGCGCCGCCCCGGGGCGGCCCTCCCTGCACGACGCCTCGTTCCGCGTCGCTCCGCCCGAAGGATGTCACGAGACGCGACAGGCGTCTCCCCTCCGTTAGGCCGCGCTCTCGGCGGCCAGTTCGGCTTCCCAGCGCGCCAGCACGCCGAACTCGGCGAGCTCGGCGAACATCCGGCTCAGATTGCGGAAGTTGGCGACCTGGGCGGCGGCGACGTTGGGCCGCGCGAGCACCGTCGCCGGCACGATGAATCCATCGCGCATGCGCTGCAGGCGCCCATCGTCCACGAGCGGCGCCAGGTTGCGCCGCACGGTCTCGTGCGGCAGCCCGAGCTGCGCGGCCACCTCGCTGGCGCGCACCGGCCGGCGATAGGTGTCGGCCACCAGCGCCTCAGGGTCCAATCCGTCTTCCCCCCGCACCGCGTCGGAAAGGCCCTGAGTGTTGGCGCGCGCCACCTCCATGATGATGAACGCCTGGGTCGGGCCCGGAAAGTTCGGCAACAGGTGCTCCATCATCCGCAGCAGGTAGTCGGCCGCGGTTCGCCAGACGATCCGCACCGGCGGCGCCTCGCCGGCAAAGGGCGCCGCCGAGGGCGGCAGATCCATGAGCGGCAGACAGCCGCCCCGGAGCAGGCGCAGGTGCAGGCTTCGCGTGGCCTCGTACGCGCCTTCGAGCATGGCGTGATGTAGATCCGCCGCCACCAGGGGCGCGGCGAAGCGGACGCCGTGGGCCGTGGACTCGCACACGCCTTCGTCCACCAGCCGCCTGATGCGGCGCCGAACCGTCTCGAACGGCAGCGACAGGGAGTTGGCGATCGCATTGATGCTGATCGCCCGGCGCAGCTCATCCGGCATGGGCGTGGCGCACACCGCGTAGCGGCGCTGCAGGTCGCGGTCGACGGACACGGCCGCCGAGCCACTCTGGATCAGGGCCGCCAGGATCAGGGCGTCGGTGAAGTCCCGCTCCCCGCGGTACAGCTTCAGCAGGTCGAGCGCGAAGCCGTTCGCCGCCCGCAGGGCGAAGCGCAAGGTGGTGATCGGGGCTTCAGGGCTCATCCAGGGCCGACTCGACGGGGCGACGGAATACCTTGATAGGCCTGGTCGCGCACCGAGGCGAGCCCACAGCCAAGCTCCTGACGAAAAAGAGAACGCAATTTCAGGCGCCTGGACCCTTGTTTCGGGCAAGCGCCGGGCCGCGCCCCCCGGGCGGCCCAGACCGCGCCGGTCAGCGGGACAGCGCGCCGCCGACGATCAGGCCGATCACGCCCGAGGCGATCGCCGCCATCACCACATCGCCGTTGTCGTCGCGATAGTAGCGGTAGCCGGGCGGCGGCGGGGGCAGGTTGTAGGCGCGCCAGTCGGAGACGACATAGCGGCGGTCGCGCCAATAGGGGAAGCGTTGGCCGGTGCGCCAGCGGCCGTGATAGCCCTCGTAGCCGTAGTTGCGGCCCCAATAGTGGTAGCCACGATCGTGACGCCAATGGTCGGCGTCGTGATCCCAGCGGTTCCAGTGTCGATCATTGTCGCGCCAGTAACCGGGCTGGGCGGCCGCCACCCCGGCAGGAAGCGTCCCGGTGATCGCCGTGGTCGCGGCCAGGGCTGCGATGAATAGTCTCTTCATCCTCATCTCCTTTTCGGGTCCCTGAGCCTACGCACGTCGCATGACTGGCGGCCCGAACCCGGCGTTCATCTCGCGGTCATCTCCGCGAGCCCGCCGTGGCTGGCTGAACGCATGGCCGCCAACCTAAGTTGCCCGCTCTGATCAGGAGGGTCTGTTCAGGGGATCAGGACGGCCGCGCCGGCGAAGGCGCCCCGGCGCAGGTCCTCGAGCGCGGCGTTGGCCTGGCCGAGCGGATAGGTCGTGACCTGCGCGCGAACCCCGGCCCGGGCGGCGAGCGGCAGGTACTCGCGGCCGTCCTGACGGGTGAGGTTCGCCACCGAGACCAGCCGGCGCTCCTCCCAGAGGATGGCGTAGGGAAAGCTCGGGACGTCGCTCATGTGGATGCC
>CBJNAS010000330.1:0-4170 GCA_966434565.1 uncultured Phenylobacterium sp. | reverse complement strand
GCTCGGCCATCACCTCGATCGGCAGGCAGCCGTCGAAATAGGGCACGTGCTCCCAGGCCTTGAACTCCGCCTTGGGCCCGGCCAGCAGGGCGTCGATGAAGGCCTCGTACTGGGCCTTGTCCATCGGGCAGTTGATGTAGGCGGCGGCTTCGCCGCCTGGGCCTTCCTTGTCGTAGCGCGACTGGCGCCAGGCCACCTCCATGTCGATCGATTCGAAATTCACGATCGGGGCGATGGCGTCGAAGAAGGAGAGCTGGTCCTCGCCGGTGAGCCGCAGGACGGCTTCGGCCAGGGCGGGCGAGGTGAGGGGGCCGGTGGCCACCACCACGCTGTCCCAGTCGGCCGGCGGCAGGCCCGCCACCTCCTCGCGTGCGATCGTCACCTGCGGGTGGGCCGCGAGCCGGGCCGTCACCGCCGCGGCGAAGCCCTCGCGGTCCACCGCCAGCGCGCCCCCCGCCGGCACCTGGTGCGCGTCGGCGCAGGCCAGGATCAGCGAGCCCAGCCGGCGCATCTCGGCGTGCAGCAGGCCCACGGCATTGCCGGACCAGTCGTCGGCGCGGAAGGAGTTGGAGCAGACCAGCTCCGCCAGCCGGTCGGTCTGGTGCGCCTCGGTGCCGCGCACCGGACGCATCTCGTGCAGGATCACGGGGATCTTCGCCTCGGCGATCTGCCAGGCGGCCTCGGCGCCGGCGAGCCCGCCACCGATCACATGTACGGCCTTGGTCGTCATACGTGGCTAACTAGCAACGATGCGCGGTCATCGCGAGCGGGGCCTTGCGCACGCGGGACACGCACCCGACCTTGCAGCCGAAGGGCTGGCCGATTCGTTCTCGTCGAACATCTCGGCCCAAGGGATGGGGAATGATCAAATTTTCGGCGAGCGAAGCCGCGCTGGAGGGCTTCCGCCTCACCCGCGAACGGCCGGGGACCATCTTCGGCTGGGGCGTGGTGTACGCCGTCTGCATGTTCCTGATCGGCCGGCTGATGCTGGTCAGCCTCGACCCTCAGCTGATCGCCCTCACCCGCAAGGACGGCGTGCGGCAGCAGGACATCGAGCAGATCTCCACCCTTCTGGCGCAGTCCTGGCCGGCCTTCCTGCTGGTCCTGGTGCTGGTGATCGCGCTGCTGTCGACCCTGATGGGCGGCATCTACCGGCTGGTGCTGCGGCCTGGCGAAAAGGGCTTCCTGCACCTGCGCTTCGGGGCCGACGAGCTGCGGCTGACCGGGGTCAATCTGATGCTGTTCGCCTTCGGCATGATCTGCCTGACCGCCGAGTTCGCCGCGGTCGCCGCGGCCGAGCAGGAGGGTGCGATCGGCGGGATTGCGGCCGTGGTCCTGCCGCTGGTCACGGTGTGGCTGGGCGTGCGCCTGTCGCTCGCCACGCCGATGACCTTCGCCCAGCACCGGGTCGCCGTCGCCGACGCCTGGCGCGCCTCGCGCGGCAAGTTCTGGCGCCTGCTCGGCATGATCGTGCTGGCGGCCATCTTCTATGTGATCGTCTGGCTGCTGATCAGCATCATCGGCATGGCCCTGATCGCGCTGGCCGGCGGGGCTCAGGCGCTGGACAATATCAAGAACCTCACCGGCGCGGCGATCATCAGCGTCGCCCTCTATGTGTTCCTGCAGCTGATCCTGCAGGTCATCCAGGTGGTGATGCTCTACGCGCCGTTCGCCGTGGCCTATCAGCAGGTGCATGGCGACCCGCCGGCCAACCCGTTGAGGGCGTGGCCGCAGGACGGCTAAGCTTCGACGAACTCCAGTCGAGGGACCTGCATGACCCCGTTCTCCGCCAGCGACGCGGCGCTGGAGGGCTTCAACCTGATCCGGCGGCGCTGGCGCGTGGTCCTGGGCTGGGCGGCGTTCAACCTCCTGGCTTTGGTCATGGTGGCGGTGCTGACCGCGATCCTGACCCTCGTGGCCCAGGCCACGGGCGGGCAGGCGGAGGTCGCGGCAGGCCTCGTGGCGGGACTGGGCGCCCTGTTCTCCCAGGCGATCCTCGCTGCGGGCGTGTTCCGGCTGGAGCTGCGTCCGGAGGAGCCGGCCTTTTTGCACCTGCGGCTGGGCGGCGCGGAGCTGCGGCTGATCGTGGTCTGGCTGGTCACCCTGACCGGGGGCTGGGTGGTCTGGTGGGTGGCGGCGATGCTCTGCCACGCCCTGCACATCAGCGGCGTCTGGGCCGGGCTGCTCTCGGCGGCGGCGAGCACCTGGCTCGGCCTGCGGTTCCTGCTCACCGCGCCGGTGAGCTTCGTCGAGCGGCGGGTCGATTTCCCGCGCTCGTGGCGGCTGACCCGCGGCCGGGTGGGCGCGTTGCTTGGCATGACGGCGCTCAGCCTCAGCCTGATCGGCCTGCTGCTGCTGGCTGTCTTGGTGGCGGCGGCCCTGATCGCGGCAGGCTCAGCGGGCTTCGAGGGCCTCACCGCCCTGTTCGGCGGCTTCGACGCCTTGCAGCACCACTCCAGGCTCTATCTCCTGGGGTTCGTGGTGGAGATCGTGCTGATCCCGGTGCTCTGGTCGCTGGCCATGGCCCCGCTGGCGGCGGCCTACCGGGTGTTCGCACAGGAGGCGCCGGCGACCGCTCAGGACGGATCAGCTTCGAACACCACCGCTCATCCCGACGAAAGTCGGGACCCAAGCTGAAACTGCAAATGAGCACAGAGGGCGCCGCCAGCCTCAGCGCCTCGCTTTGCGGCTCGGCTTGGGTCCCGGCTTTCGCCGGGATGAGCGGGAAAAGGGCAAGATCGCCAGCGCCGTGGTGACCCAAGGCCCGTAGGCCGCCCGCTACGCCCGTCTGCGCGTGCGCCCGCGGCGCTCGCGGTGGCGCTCCAGCAGCTCGGCCAGGTAGCGGCCGGTCCAGCTCTTCGGGTTGGCGGCGACCTGCTCGGGGGCGCCGGTCGCGACGATCTCGCCGCCGCCGTCGCCGCCTTCGGGGCCGAAGTCGACCAGCCAGTCGGCGGTCTTGATGACGTCGAGGTTGTGCTCGATCACCACCACCGTATTGCCCTGGTCCGCCAGCTCGTGGAGCACTTCCAAGAGCTTCTTGACGTCCTCGAAATGCAGGCCGGTGGTCGGCTCGTCGAGGATGTAGAGGGTCTTGCCGGTCGCCCGGCGCGACAGCTCCTTGGACAGCTTCACCCGCTGGGCCTCGCCGCCGGAGAGGGTCGTGGCCTGCTGGCCGACCTTCACATAGCCCAGCCCCACCCGCTTCAGCGTCTCCATCTTCTCGCGGATCGGAGGCACGGCCTTGAAGAAGTCGGCGGCCTCCTCGACGGTCATGTCGAGGACGTCGGCGATGTTCTTGCCCTTGAACAGGATCTCCAGGGTCTCGCGGTTATAGCGATGGCCGTGGCAGACGTCGCAGGTGACGTAGACGTCCGGCAGGAAGTGCATCTCGATCTTGATCAGGCCGTCGCCCTGGCAGGCCTCGCAGCGGCCGCCCTTGACGTTGAAGGAAAAGCGCCCGGGCCCGTAGCCGCGCGCCTTGGCCTCGGGCAGGCCCGCGAACCAGTCGCGGATGGGCTGGAAGGCTCCCGTGTAGGTCGCGGGGTTGGATCGCGGCGTGCGGCCGATCGGCGACTGGTCGATGTCGATGACCTTGTCGAACAGCTCCAGCCCCTCGATCCGCTCGTGCGGGGCGGGCGCGTCCGAGGCGTTGTGCAGCCGGCGCGCGGCGGCCTTGTACAGGGTCTCGATGGTGAAGGTGGACTTGCCGCCGCCGGAGACGCCGGTGATGCAGGTGAAGGTCCCCACCGGAATCTCGGCGGTGACGTTCTTCAGGTTGTTGCCGGTCGCGCCCACTACCCGCAGCATCTTTTTCTTCGAGATCGGCCGGCGCTCCTCGGGGACCTCGATCTCGCGGGCGCCTGAGAGGTACTGGCCGGTGAGGCTCTCGGGACTGGCCATGATCTCTGCGGGCGTCCCTTCGGCCACGATTTCGCCGCCGTGGACCCCGGCGGCGGGGCCCATGTCGATCACATGGTCGGCGGTGAGGATGGCCTCTTCGTCGTGCTCCACCACCAGCACCGAATTGCCGAGGTCGCGCAGGCCCTTGAGGCTGTCCAGCAGGCGGGTGTTGTCGCGCTGGTGCAGGCCGATGGAGGGCTCGTCGAGCACATAGAGCACGCCGGTGAGGCCCGAGCCGATCTGGCTGGCCAGGCGGATGCGCTGGCTCTC
>CBJNAS010000329.1:0-4191 GCA_966434565.1 uncultured Phenylobacterium sp. | reverse complement strand
GTCTGGAAGACGTGGGCGGCGGCCTGGACGGCCATCTGGGCCATCTGCAGCTGGGCGGCGGCCTGGCCCATGTCGGCGTCGGTGATGTCGCCTAGCATGCTGGTCACCGTCGTGGTCTGGGCTTGCACATTGGTCGTGCTGTCGCCGACCTGCTTCTGGGTCATGCCATTGCTGGCTGTGACGGTGGTGAGGTCGGTGCGCACGGTGTCCCAGGTGGGGATCTGGCTCTGCAGGAAGCTGATCTGGGCCGGCGTCAGCGTGCCGGTGATCGGCCCGTTGGCGGCCACATAGCTCTGGATCGCCTGCAGGGCGTTCAGCATCGGCCCGCCGACATCGGAGGCCAGCATGCCGCTGGTCACCGTCGTCGAGTCATCCAGCTTGTTCTGCAGCTTGTAGCCGTCGTTGTGGAAGAAGCTTGCCGTCGTCGCCGGCGGCGTCAGGTCCGAGAGCAGGCTGGCCGAGACCGGCTGGGTGTTCACCTGGCCGCCGGCGAACAGGTACTTGCCATCATATTGCGCGTTCAGGCCCTGGGTGGCCTGGTTCATGTTCGCCTGGATCTCCTGCATCAGGGTGTCGGCGTGGCCGGTGGCGAGCGCATTGGCGATGGCCTCGCGGATGCCGCCCGCCGCATCGGTGACCTGGTTCAGCGCGCTGTCCTGCTGCGCCAGCCGGTCGGCGATCGCCCCGTGCTGGTCGGCATAGCCCTGCAGCCGCGCCTGGACCGTGTGCATGGCGGTGAGCGTGTCGGCGCTCGTCGCATAGCTCTTGAGGTCGGTTCCCTTTTTCTGGGTGGCGACTTCGTTGCCGAAGAACATCTGCGCCTGCTGCGCCGACGTCAGATTGGCCAGCACGGTGGCGTAGTTGCCGGCGGTGGAGACACGTTCCATCGCAGATGCTCCGTCAGATCATGTTGGTGAGGACATCGAACATGTCCTTGGTGGCGGTGATCAGCCGGGCCGAAGCGTTGAAGGCCTGCTGGTAGGTGGTCAGGTTGACCAGCTCCTCGTCGAGGTTGACGCCCTCGGTGGCCTGGCGCCGAGCGTCGGCCTCGGCCTTCACCGCATCGGCGGCCTGCTTCTGCGTGTCGGCGTCGGAGGCGTCGCGTGCGATCTGGCCGGCGAACTCAGCCGCATAGCCGGAGACGCCGATGTTGACCGAGCTCAGCGCGCCGGCCGGCCCGAACTGGGTGTTGACGCCGCCGGACGCGGCCATCGCCAGGGCGCCGGTCGCATCCCCCGCGCTGAGCGCCGGCGTACCGGCGGGCGCGCTGAGGTTCAGCTGCGAGAAGGCGAGGCGGTTGGGGTTGCTGACGATCGCCGGATCGACCTGGAACTGGTTGGCGCGGGTGGCGCGCGCGCCGAGGCCCAGGCCGAACAGGTCGCTCATCGAGGGCCCGCCCGCGCCGCGCGAGGTGTTGTCCTGGACCACCGAGAGCAGGGGGTTGAGCGGCTGGGCCGGGACGAAGCTCAGCTGGCCGTTCTGGCTCAGGCTGAACCGGCCATAGAGGCCGACGCCGGTCGAGCTCGAGTTCAGCGCATTGATCAGATCGCCCATGGTGGGCGCGGCGGGCACGGCGACGGTGACGTCGCGGATCGGCTTGCCGTCCGTCTGCGACAGCCGCAGCGTGATGGTGTCGCCCGGGTTGAAGCCGTTGGCGTCGCCGGCGGTCAGGCCGGTGTCGTAGCTGCCGATCCCCGACGAGCGCACCAGGTTGTTGAGGCCGAACCAGGCCGAGAAGCCCATCCCCGCCTTCTGCGAGTCGCCCTCGTTGATGGAGACGCCGTTTCCGCCGTTCGCCGAGAGGCTCAGCACGCCGTTGCTGAAGCTGGCCGTCCCCGCGCCGCCCAGCGCCGCGGTCAGGTCGGCATCGAAACTCGCGGGCGAGAAGGCCGTGGCCGGCCCGCCGTTGACCGACAGGGTCTGGGCGTCGAAGTCGATATCGACCTGCTGCTGGATCACGCCGCTGGCGTTGACGATGGCCACCGTGCTCTTGCCGGTGAAGTTGGCCATGGCCGAAGCCTCGTCCATCATCCCGGTGTTGCGGCCGGTGAGCGTCGCGGGCGGCGGCACGCTGGTCGAGGCGTTGTGGCCGGCGTTGAGCTGCTCGGACGTGCGCTGCACGATCTCGCCGAGCTGGTCGCTGATCTGCGGCAGCTTGGTGTTGCGCAGGTCGAGCAGGCCGCGCACCTCGCCGCCGTCGATCTCGATCGGCTGCGGCTGACCCAGCCCGTCGGTAGGCAGGGCCGCGACGTAGCCGGGCGAGGAGCCGCTGGTCACATAGGTGAGCGTCACCGCCCCGTCGCCGGCAAGCTTCACCCCGTCGCTGGAGCGGACATCGACGCCGCCCCCCTGGCGTGGCGTGACCCGCACCCCCATCAGGCCGGAGAGCTTGTCGATCAGCTGGCTCTGCACATTCTCCGCGCCCGAAGAATCCTGGCCGGTCACCTTGGCCCGGGCGATGTCGGAGTTGAGCTTGTTGATCTGCGACAGCAGGTCGTTGGCGTTGGCCACGTCCGCGGAGACCCGGGTGTCCATCATCTGGCCCAGGCTGGTCAGCTGTCCGTTGATGCGCTGGGCGTCGTTCAGGTAGTCGCGCACGTCGCCGACCGCCTGGTTGCGCAGCAGGGTCGAGGACGGGTCGTTCGCCGCGGCGCTGAAGCCGGTGTAGATCTGGTCCAGCTTGTTGAAGAAGTAGGTGTCGCTGGTGGGATCGCCAAACAGGCCCTCGGCGGTGTCCATATACTGGGCGAAGGCCTGGTACTGATTCGAGGCCGCGCCGGCGGTATAGCTGGCCTGCTCCAGGTACTGGTCGGTCACGCGCTGGAGGCCGGTGACCTCGACGCCCATGCCCGCCGCGCCCACCACCAGCGGCTGCTGGGTGACGACCTTGCGGACATAACCCGGCGTGTTGACGTTGGTGACGTTGTCGGAGACCGCGCGCAGGCTCGTCTGCGAGGCCTGCAGGCCGGTGGCCGCGGTCAGGAGGACGGTGTTCAGGCTCATCCGTCAGCCCGCCGCCCGGCAAAGGCTGCGCGCCCCGGCGGAAAATGCCGGCAAAATCTTGAGCGCGCCGTTGGGCCACCCGGAATTCCTAAATCTTTTCAAAGCCGACCCTTTCAGGTGCGGAAATCGCAACAGGGTTAACGCAAAGAGGGCGCCAGCTCTGGAAAGGCGGCTCGGGGTGGGCACGGAACGCCCCGGCGGCCACGCCCCGGCCCGGCAAAAACCGCCACCGAGCCCAGGCCGCGGGCCAGGCGAAACTTCGGAAATCCAAGCAAACCAGTAGCTTAGAAAACTGGCGCGAAGGTTGCTCCGGGGACAGCGAACCACCTTGCGCAGCAGGCGCGCCCCTCGCATCCCGAGTCCTCCCCTGGCCGCACCCGCCTTCAATATCGCCGTCCTGCCGATCGCCCCGGGTCCCCCGGCCGGCCAGGCTGCTGCGGGCGCGAGCCAGGCCGCTGGGGCCACCGCCCCGGCCACAGGCTTCGGCGCGCTCCTGGACGCCCTCGCCGGCCAGGCGGGCCTGGCGGGCGATCCTGCGCAAGCTGCGCCCGCCCTTGCGGTCCCCGGACAGGCGCAGGTGGCGACGACGGCGAGCGCAGCCGGCCCACCGAACCCGGCGGGCCAGCTGTTGGCCGCTCCTCCGATCACGGGCGGAAAGGCGGCGAACCCGCAGACAGTCGCGGCGCCCCAGCCGGCTGCGGAAATCCAGGCCGCGGTGACCGCCGCAGAGACGCCGCCGACGGCCAAGGCCGGGGACGCAGGCGCCGAGCCTGGTGATAAGGACGACGCGCCCGAGCCCGACGCCGATCCCGCGCCGCGGGCCGCTCTCCTGATCGCCGCCCTCGCTGCTCCCATCCTCGGCGCGCCCGCCGCCGCGCCCCAGACTTCCGGCGCACCGGCCGGCGGCGGCGACGCCAGGCCCTCCGGCGCCCGGACCGACCCGCCGCAGGCCGATCTGGCCGCGCCCCAGCCGCCCGCCGATGGCGCTACGCCGAGCCAGCCTCAGGCCACGGGGCCTGCCGCGCTCGCTTCGGAGCTCACGTCGCCGCCCCGGCAGACCCAGACGCCCTCGGTCGCGACGCTGGACCGGCTCCCCGCGCCCCAGCTGTCGCCCCGCCCCCAGCCGAAGGCGGAGCCTGCCTCCGCGCCGCCGGCCCCCATCGCCCCGCCTGCGCCCCTGCCCGCGGC
>CBJNAS010000328.1:0-4193 GCA_966434565.1 uncultured Phenylobacterium sp. | reverse complement strand
CATGCTCCAGGTAGCCCAGCCCCAAGCCGCCGTATTCCTCCTCCACGGTGATCCCGTGCAGGCCGAGCTCGCCCATCGGCGGCCACAGCTCGCGCGGGAAGGCGTTCTCGGCGTCGATGCGCGCGGCCAGCGGTGCGATCCGGTCAGCGGCGAAGCGGGCGGTGGTCTCGCGGATGGCCTCGGCCGCTTCGCCGAGGTCGAAATCCAGTCCCTGAGCGCCGGTCGAGAGCATATTCACCTCTGTCCTGGACCTGTTCCGCACAGGACTTACGGTTTACGCCGGAAACCGGGGCAAGTCATCCCGGCCCTCGACGCCGCCGCGCCCCCGGGCTCTTGAGCCCTCCGCGGCCACGGCTAAGTTGCATGACAAACGGACGTTCGAGAGGGATCGGACCATGGGCCGACGGTGGCTGTCGCACGGCATGGCGCTGGTGATCGCGGCGACGACGGCCCTCGGCGCGCCGGCGGCCCTCGCCCAGGCGCCCGCCACCGACCTCCCGTCCAGGCCGACCATGGCGCCTGACCAGGCTGGCGCCATTCCGCTGAGCGCCGCCGCGGGTCCCGGCGCGGAGCAATGGGAGCTGTTCCGCGGCGAGCAGATCGTCCGCAACGTGACGGCGCCCACGCTGACGCCCTTCCTGCCCGACCCCGCCAAGGCCACGGGCGCCGCCGTGATTGTGGCGCCCGGCGGCGGCTTCCTGGACCTCTCGATGCAGAACGAGGGCTATCCGGTGGCGCGCTGGCTGGCCGACCACGGGATCGCCGCCTTCCTGCTCAAGTATCGCACGCGCCCGACGCCGCGCGATCCGCAGGGCTTCGCGCGCGCCATGGGCGAACTGATGAGCCGCGCGTCCAGGGAGGAAATCCCGCACGAGGCGCCGCCGGAAGCCATCGCCGACGCCCAGGCCGCCGTCCGCCTGGTCCGCGCTCGCGCCCGGGCCTGGAACGTCGATCCGGCGCGCGTCGGCCTGCTGGGCTTTTCCGCGGGCGCGATGACGACCCTGGCCGTCGGCCTTGCCGAGGACAAGGCCGCGCGCCCCGACTTCATCGCCCCGATCTACGGGCCCATGGGGCCGGCGGCGGTTCCGGCGGACGCCCCGCCGGCTTTCTTCGCCGTCGCCCTCGACGACCGGCTGATGGCGCGAGGCAAGAGCCTCGGCCTGATCGAGTCCTGGCGCGCCGCCGGCCGGCCGCTGGAGGTCCACCTCTACGAACGCGGCGGCCACGGCTTCGGCATGTCGGGCCGCCCGCCGTCCGCGGCGCTGTGGATCGACGAGCTCTACGCCTGGATGAAAGCCCGCGGCCTGCTGGCGCCCGCGTACTGAGGGCTCGCCCTCAGTACGCGTAGCCGTAGTAGTCGCGGATGTCGCTGCCATAGCCCATGTCGAATCGCGGCCGGTCCTCGGCCCGATGGCTTGGCGCGCGCTCCAGGTCTCGCGGCGTGAGATCCACGACATAGCCGCCGAGGCGCTCGTCGAAGGTGAGCATCTGCCAGGGGATCGGATAGTGACGGTCGCCGACGCCCAAGGCGCCGCCGAACGTCAGGACGGCGTACTCCACCCGGCCCGAGCGCTTGTCGACCATGAAGTTCTCGACCGTGCCGAGGCGTTCGCCGCCGTGGCTGTAGACGCGGGTGCCTTCCACCTTGTCGGAGGCGATCAGGCGGTCGGTCTCGTTGCGCGGCACGCGATGCTCCTCGTCGCGGTTCTCGAAACGCCGGTTGTCGCGCGCGCCGAAGCGATAGCCGTCCCGGGGCTCATGGGCCCAGCCCCGGTCCCCGCCGCGGAACGAGCGCTGTTCATCAAAGCGTTCGTCCCGGCCGTAGCCGCGGCCACGCCGCTGCCGCTGGCGATCCTCGCTCGACATGTTCCAGTCCGACATGGGTTGTCTCCTTTCTCTGGTCTGATGGGAGAAGCCATGGGCCTGCCAAACCGATGGACGGGGCGACGGGTTTCAATCGGCCTGTGCTGCGCGCGCCGCAGCAAGCGGCGCCGTTAAATTCGCGGCCTCGCTGCGCCCGGCGCGCTCCTGGCCTATCATGCGACAGACTCAGGCCGCGGATCGACATGCCCAAGACCCGACGTCTGCTCGCGCTCTCGATCCTGACCGCCTGCGTGCTGGCGGCGGGCCTCTGGTGGTTCCTGCGGCCGCGTCCGCCCGCCGACCGGCTCATCCTCTACGGCAATGTGGACCTGAGGCAGGTGGAGCTCGCCTTCAACGGCGCCGACCGCATCGGCGCCGTACTGGCCAGGGAGGGCGACCGGGTCGCGCCCGGTCAGGTCCTGGCCCGCCTGGATACCGAGCGACTGCGGCCCCAGGTTGACCAGGCCGAGGCCGAGACCGCCGCCCAGGCCGCGGTGGCCGCGAAGCTGCACGCCGGCAGCCGTCCGCAGGAGGTGGCCCAGGCCCGCGCGACCCTGACCCAGGCGAGGGAGGAGGCGGCCAACGCGCGGCGGCAGTATGAGCGGATGAGCTCGCTATGGCAGGCGTCCGGCGGCCAGGCCGCGGTGAGCCGCCAGAACGTCGATGACGCGCGCACCGCCCTGCGCGGCGCCGAGGCCAGGGCCGAGGTGCAGCGCCGCGCCTACGAGCTGGCGGTGCTGGGGCCGCGGCGCGAGGACGTGGCGCAAGCCGAGGCGGTGTTGAAGGCAGATCAGGCCCGCCTGGCGCTGCTGCGCCGCCAGCTCGCTGACGCCGAGCTCATCGCCCCCGTGGCCGCCACCGTCCGCGCCCGGCTGATGGAGCCCGGCGAGATGGCCTCGCCTCAGCGGCCGGTCTTCACTCTGGCCGAGACCGATCCGAAATGGGTCCGCGTCTACGTCAGCGAAGCCGACCTGCCGCGGCTTAAGCCGGGCGCCACGGCCCGCGTGACCGTCGACGGCTTCCCGGGTCGGGCCTTCCCAGGCCGGGTGGGCTTCATCTCCTCGGTCGCCGAGTTCACGCCCAAGACGGTGCAGACCGCCGAGCTGCGCACCAGCCTGGTCTATGAGGTGCGGGTGTTCGTCACCGACCCGGGCGACGACCTGCGGCTGGGTATGCCGGCGACCGTCGAGCTGCAGGTCGCGCCGCCGGAGCCGCGGCGGTGAGCGAGCGGCCGCCCGCCGTGACGGGCCGGGACCTGGTCCTGGCCTTCGCGGACGGCAAGCGCCGCACGCCGGCGCTGCAGGGCGCGAACATCGAGGCGCGGGCCGGCGAGGTCACCGCCCTGGTGGGCTCCGACGGCGCGGGCAAGACGACGCTGGTCCGCCTGATCGCCGGCCTGCTGACGCCGGAGGCCGGGAGCCTGTCGGTGCTGGGGCGCGACGTGACGCGCGATCCGCAGGGCGTGCAGGCGCGGATCGGCTACATGCCCCAGCGCTTCGGGCTATACGAGGACCTCAGCGTCCAGGAAAACCTCGACCTCTACGCCGACCTGCACGCGGTCACGCCCGCGGCGCGGGACCGCAAATATCCCGAGCTGATGGCCATGACCGCGCTGGAGCCGTTCCGCGGGCGGCTGGCGGGCCGGCTCTCCGGCGGCATGAAGCAAAAGCTCGGGCTGGCCTGCACCCTGATCAGCACGCCGGAGCTGCTGGTGCTGGACGAGCCGACCGCCGGCGTCGATCCGCTGTCGCGGCGGGAGCTGTGGGCGATCGTCCGCGGCCTGGTGCGCGACCAGGGCCTGCCGGTGATCGTCGCCACTTCCTACCTCGACGAGGCGGACCGCTGCGACCGGGCGGTGGTGCTGCACCGGGGCAAGGTGCTGGCGACCGGCGCGCCGGCCGAGGTCAGCGCGCTCGCCGCCGGGCGGGTGTTCCGCGTCGCGGCGGCCGAGGGCGAGCGGCCGCGCGACCTGCACGCCCGGCTGCTGGGCGAGCCCCAGGTCGTCGACGCCGTGCCCGAGGCCGGCCAGGTCCGCGCGGTGCTGACGGACGCCGCCGCGGCGGGCGCGGTCTTCCAGGGCCGCCACGCCCAGCCGCTGGCGGCCGGCTTCGAGGATGGGTTCATGACGCTGCTGCGGGGAAGCGTCCCCTCTCCCCCGGGCGCCGCGAGGCAGGGAGAGGGTAGGGAGAGGGCGGTGCGGCCGCACGACAGCCACGGCGTCGGGCCGACGGGCTACGCTGCAGGGCATCTCCGCGGAACCTCGGCGCAAGCGGAAATTCCGAGCCGCCCTCTCCCGGCCTCTCCCTCTCTCGCTGCGCTCGGGGGAGAGG
>CBJNAS010000327.1:0-4209 GCA_966434565.1 uncultured Phenylobacterium sp. | reverse complement strand
GGCCTTGAAGGCGGCGCAGGAACCGACTTCGTAAGCCTGAGTCTGCGGCCGAGCGCCAGCCGCGCGGCCATATGTTGCGCCTTCATCACAGCTCTGATGAATGAGGCGCCGACGCGCCGGAAGCTCTTTGCAGTTGAAATAGCTCGGCTACAAAAGCTCGAAAAATGAAAGTGCGGGCAAAGAATCCGCGCAGCAAGCCGCTTGAGGAGGAACTCATGAATCAAAAATCCCGCTTACTTCTGTTGAGCGCAAGCGCGACCGCTCTTGCGGCGATCTGCGCAGCCGGGGCGCAGGCCGCGCCGCAGCCGTCTTCAGGCCAGGCCGTCCAGATCGGCGAGGTGGTGGTCACGGCCACCCGCCGCGCGGAGCGGCTGCAAGAGGTGCCGCTGGCCGTCACGGCCCTGAACGCGGATACGCTTCGAGCGCAGGGAATCACCGACGTGGGCGGGCTCACGGCCGGGCGCATCCCCGGCCTGGCGGTCACATCCCTGTTCGGCTCGCAGAGCTCGGTGAGCCTCAACTTCCGAGGACTCGGCACAAGCGACCCCTCACAAGGGACTCAGGATGCGCCGGCGGCGTTCTACGTCGACGGGATCAACTATCCGCGCACCCAGGGCCTCGCGATGGAGCTGGTCACCCCCGAGCGCATCGAGGTGCTGCGCGGTCCGCAGGGCCAGCTCTTCGGCCGCAACGCCGAGGGCGGGGCCGTCCAGATCATCTCGAGACGGCCGAGCGGCCGCTTCGGCGGTGAGGTCACAGCCGGGGTCGCGGACTTCGGCACCCACTATGGCCGGGCGCGGTTGGACCTGCCCGAGATGGCCGGGTTTGCGGTGCAGATCTCGGGCTTCGGGCGCGAGCATCGCGGTTATATCGAGAACCTGCCGAACCCGCTGGTGCACAACATCACCCCGATCCAGGACCCGCATTCGAAGATCCGGCAGGAAACGCGCAGCTACGACGATTCATTCGGCTATCTGCACTCCTACGGCGGCAGGATCGCGGTGGTGCGCGATTTCGGACCGGTCAACGCCTACTACGCCTATGACGACAGCCGCTCCCGCGAGAGCCAGGGGTACACCAATTTCCTGAATGCGCCGGGGGCGGGAACCCTGGCCAATCCGCTCGGGGTCAACACCCCGGCCCTGCTCTTCACCACCAACGGGGTCTTCAGCCAGCAGCCGCTTGGGAGCGAGTACCCGAAAAACTCGGACTACTCCGTCTTCAACCCCTACTTCTATACACGCTCGAACGGTCACGCCTTGATCCTCACCTGGCAGGCCACACCGGACCTGACGGTGAAATCGATCACCGGCTATCGGCACGTCGAGCGCACCGGGGAATCCACGCTCACCGTGGCCGTCTCGGCGGTGAATCCGGATGCGGGCGAATACCTCAACTCCAAGACCGTCAGCCAGGAGTTTCAGGGGATCTACAGCACCAAGGGGTTCAACCTGACCGGGGGCCTGATCTTCTTCCACGAGGACGTGCTGGATCAGCGGGACGCCTGGTTCACGGTGAACTGCGGCATCCTGGGGCCGATCGTCACGGCTTGCACCCCCGCCGGGCAGGCCAGCCGGCCCCCTTACTACAGCCCCTTCACGCCAGGGCTTACGGGCTTCAAGTCGCAGACCTCGGAAACCCGGGCCTACGCCGCCTACGGCCAGGGGACGTACACGCCGCCTATCCTGGACAACAAGCTCGAACTGACGGTGGGACTTCGCTATAGCGACGACACCAAGAAGGGCGAGCGCACCATCGCACTGGGACAGGTGCTTCCCGTCCCAATTCGCAACGAAGCCAAGACCAACCGCCTCGATCCGGCCTTTACGGTCAAGTACAGCTTCACCTCGGATGTGAACGCCTATTTCCGCTACGCCACCGGGTTCCGGGACGGCGGCGCGAACGTTCGCTCGAACACCTTCAATGCCTATGTGAACGAGGTGCTCAAGACCTATGAAGTCGGGTTGAAGTCCCAGTTCTTCGACCGGCGCGCCCAGCTCAACCTCGCCGGTTTCCACAACATCCTGACGCACCAGCAGATCAACATTCAGCCCAATCCCGCCTTGGATCCGGGTACGACGGACACCATCAACAACACGCACCCGGTCACGATCAACGGCGTCGAGGCGGAATTTACGGCGAGACCGTTCGAGCCGCTGACGATCTCGGCGAACCTGACCTATCTGGACGCGCCGGAGCTCGACTTCGTCGGCCTCAACACCGT
Organism: uncultured Phenylobacterium sp.; assembly: GCA_966434565.1. Taxonomy (GTDB): domain Bacteria; phylum Pseudomonadota; class Alphaproteobacteria; order Caulobacterales; family Caulobacteraceae; genus Phenylobacterium. The sequence goes on along the minus strand of CBJNAS010000327.1, from coordinate 1,985 downwards.
GGGCCTGGCCGCGTTCACGCCGGGCTATACCTTCAGCCCGGTCACGGGGCTGGTGCCGACGGCGGCCACGCTTGCGGCGCATCCGAACTCCGCCATGTATGCGCTTTCCCAGGTCGGTGCGCCGAAGTGGGCGGGTTCGCTTTCGCTCGACTATCTGCTGCCGCTTCAGGACGACACGAAACTCGCATTCCATATGGATTGGAGCCGTTCGAGCCAGTTCTATGCTTCGCCGGTGCGATACGTGACTTCGGTCACCAACGGCGTGGCCACGCCGAGGCCGACCTACAACGCCGGGGTGACCAACGATCGGGTGAATGTCCGCTTCGCCTGGCGCGACGTGAAGATCGGCCCCAGTACTGCAGAGTTCAGCCTTTATGTGAATAATGCTCTCAACCATATCGACCGCGCTTTCGCCTTCGCTGCGGGGAACGCACTAAACGTCACGCAGCAGGCGGCGCAGTCCGCCATCTACCTTCAGCCACCGCGCGTCTTCGGCGCAGAAGCCAGGCTGGAGTTCTAAAGCGCGAGTCAGCGATCAGGCGATTCCGCCTGATCGCGTTGCGCCCTGGACACTAACCACGTGGCCCTCCTTGGCGCGCGCCGGGGAGGGCCACAGTTTAAGGATTGGCGTCGCTGACGGCGTAAAAGCTTCGCGTCCGGTCGACGTGGCGGCGCAGGCTGGCCTCGGCGCGGTCCGGATCGCGGGCCGCGATCGCCTCGGCGATGGCGGTGTGGTCGCGGATCACCGCCTTGGCGCTCCAGCCGGCGGCGCGCGAGAGGCGGCTGTTGAGCACACGGCTCTGCTGTTCGATCTGCACCAGCTGGCGCTCCAGACGCGGATTGCGCGCGCCTTCGCGGATCAGCTGGTGGAAGCGGCCGTCGAGCGCGACATGCGCGGCGAGATCGCCGGTGGCCAGCGCCGTCTGATGCTCCTGCAGGGCGGCGTTCAGGCCGGCGACCTCCTCCGCGGTCATCCGTTCGGCGGCGCGCCGGGCGGCGATCGCCTCGAGCCCCTCGCGCAGGTCGAGAAGGTCGCGCATGTCATCGGCGTTGCCGGCGATGACCGCCAGTCCGGACGTCGGGCGCTGCACCGCAAGGCCCTCGCGCTCGAGCACCAGCAGGCTTTCGCGCACCGGCGTGCGGCTGACGCCCAGCTGGCGTGCGAGCTCAGGGACGCTCAGCCGCGCTCCAGGCGCCAGGCGGCCCGACAGAATGGCGTCGCGGATCCGTTCCACCACGCGTTCGGTGAGCAGCTCGGGGCGCTCCACCGGCGTCGCGGCAAGTGAGTTGCTGTGGTTCGTAATGGCGGCGCTCCGCGGATCTTCCGGCGCTCCAGGGATTGGCCGAGCCGCACCCAGCGTCAAGGGCTTGATCGTAACGAAGTTGCATGCAACATGCATCTTATTCTGGTGAGGAGGCCTGCAGATGGCGACGGCGATCGTATTGGATCCGACCGCAAGCCTGGCCGATGACATCGCCGCTCCCGGTCCGGACGCCGGGTCGCTGCAGGGCAAGCGCGTCGGCGTGCGGATCGACATGCTCTGGCGCTCCTGGGACTGGGTCGCCGACATCTGGGCCGAGGGCCTGCGCGCCGAGGGGGCCGAGGTCGAGTTCTGGCGCAGCTGCGGCCGCACCGGCGAGGAGGGCCGTCGCGCGGCGGAGGAATATGCGGCGTTCCTGGCGCGCAGCGACGTGGCGGTGGTCGGGCTCGGCAACTGCGGCTCGTGCACTTCCTGGACGATCGCCGACGCCTTGCAGGCCGCGGCTGCCGGCATGCCGACGGTGGCGGTCGCCACGGCCCACTTCGAGGGGCTCGCCCGCGCGCTGGCGAAGCGCGGCGGCCGTTCGGGCCTGCGTCTGCAGCTTCTTCCGTATCCGCTGGATGTTCTTCCGAAGGCTGAGGTCGATGACATTGCAAGAGACCGATACGGGGCGTTTCTGCGGACTCTCGGGGTGCGAAGCCGACTGGCTGAGCAGCCGGCGGC
>CBJNAS010000326.1:0-4216 GCA_966434565.1 uncultured Phenylobacterium sp. | reverse complement strand
GCTGGCGCTGGGCGCGCTGGCCGCCGCCGCCAAGGGGCTGGACGCCGACCGCCGGCCCTGGGCGCGGCCGGCGCTGCTGCTCCTGGCCGCGGCCGGACTCGGCTGGACGGGCGTGATGGTCCATCTGATTGTGGTGGTCGTGGGCGCTCCCGAACTGCTCGCCCTGCCGCTCTTGACGGCCGCCATGGTCGCCTGGCCGCTCGTGCAGCCGGATCCCGAAGCGCCGGCCGCGGCCCTGCCAGGACGCGCGCTGCTGGCCGCCGGGGCCGCGCTCACGGCCGTCGTCGCCCTGGCGAGCCCCTGGAGCGCGCGCCATCCGCGCCCCGCGGCCGTCGCCTATCAGCTGGACCAGGATACCGGCCGCGCCTGGCGGGTGGCTCAGCGCGCTCTGCGCACGGACTGGTCCGACGCGGCGCTGCAGGCCGACGGCGGACGCATCGGGCCCTTTCGCCACTGGGCCTGGCCGCGGCCGATGGACGCCGCGCCCGCCCGCCTGGCGCCCATCTCGCCGCCGGCCGTCTCGCTCACGCGTGGCCCGGACGACCTCGTCGCGGTGAAGGTCGCGCCGCCGGCAGGGGCCCGCACCCTCGCCCTGGAGCTTTCGCCGCGCGCGGACGCCCGGCTCGAAGGCGTGGGCGGGGCCAACGCCGACATCGCCCTACCCGCGGGACAATGGACTTCCGTCCGCTGGACGGCGCCGAACGCCGACGGCCTGACGCTTACGCTCCGCGCGACCAAGCCCGGCTTGCAGCTTCGCTACATCGCGGGCTTCGACCGCTGGCCCTCCAAGGTCGCGCCGCCCACGGCGCCCGCGACGGGCGTGATCCAGCAAAGCTTCGTCGGCCAGGCGGTGGCGACCGGCAGCCGAACGCTAGCGTGGTGATCGGCCGCGATTTGGGCTAATTCCGAGCCATGAGCGACGTCGTCATCTATCACAATCCGAAGTGCGGCACTTCGCGCAACACTCTGGCGCTGCTGCAAGAGAAGGGTATCGAGCCCCAGGTCGTGGAGTACCTGAAGGCCGGCTGGACCCGCGAGCAGCTGCAGGACCTTTTGAAGCGCATGGACGCCTCGGCCCACGAGATCCTGCGGGTTCGGGGCACCAACGCCGAAGAGCTGGGCCTCACCGATCCGCGGGCTTCAGACGAGGCGCTGATCGCGGCGATGATCTTGGACCCCGTCCTGGTCAACCGCCCGATCGTCTCCACGCCTAAGGGCGCGGCCCTGTGCCGCCCGCCGGAGATCGTGCTGACCCTGATCTGAGGAACGGCAGGCGGCGCGCCTTCCCCGCGACGCGACAAATCGTCGGACGCCGCCGGCGGCAAATCAGGGCATTGTCCCGCGCTGGCGGTCCACGCCGCCAGGAAGCTTTGCTGTGGCGCAGGCATCCGGGGGGGGAAGACGTGATGCAGGACCTTGGGATGCGCGGTCTGCCGTGGCGGCATGCGCCTCTGGTGCTCGGCCCGGCGCTGGTGGCCCTCGCCTTGAGCTGCGCCTCGGCGGCGCGCCCGACCGAGCCGCCCGCGGCCTTGAGCCTCGCGCTGCGACCGACGCTTGCTCCCCCCGCCCCGCCGAACGCGCCCGAGACCGCGCCCCAGACCGTGCCCGTGCAGGTCCAGCGCGGCGAGAGCCTGACGGCCGCCGTCGAGCGCGCGGGCGTGCCGCGCGAGGAGGCCGAGCGCGCGGTGGCGGCCCTCGCCCAGGCCATGGACATCGCCCATATCCGCGCCGGCCTGGCGCTGGAGGCGGCGATCCTCAAGCCGCGCGCGCCCAGCGCGCCCGCGACGCTGGTCAGCCTCTCCCTGCAGGACGGCCCGGCGCGCGCCCTCAGCCTGTCGCGCACCTTCGACGGCGCGCTGAAGCTGCGCGAGATGGACGAGAAGATCCGCGACGACACCGTTGCGGCCGACGGCCGGATCGAGGGCTCGCTCTATGAGAGCGCGCTCAAGCTGGGGGCGACGCCCACCATCACCGCCCAGGTCGCCAAGCTGTTCGCGCACAAGCTCGACTTCCAGCGCGACATCCAGCCGGGCGACGACTTCCGGCTGGTGTTCGATCGCCGGGTCACCGAGAGCGGCAAGGTGGTCTCGCCCGGCGAGCTGAAGTACGCCGAGCTACACGGCGTGAAGTTCTACCGCTTCGAGCGCGCCCACGGCGACGTCGAGTACTTCGACGAGACCGGCAAGAACATCAAAGGCTTCCTGCTGCGAACCCCGGTGGACGGGGCGCGCATCACCTCGCTGTTCGGCATGCGCCGGCATCCGATCCTGGGCTACACCCGCGCCCACCAGGGGATCGACTTCGGCGCGAGCACGGGAACCCCGATCCTGGCCGCGGGCGACGGCGTGGTCGCCGAGGCCGGGCGCAAGGGCGGCTATGGCAATTGGCTGCGCATCCGCCATGCGGGCGTCTGGGACACCGGCTACGGGCACATCTCCCGTTTCGCCCGAGGAATCCGCCCCGGGGTCCGCGTCCGCCAGGGCCAGGTGGTGGCCTATGTCGGCGCCACGGGCCTGGCGACCGGACCGCACCTGCACTACGAGATCTGGCAGCGCGGCCAGCGGGTCAATCCGCTCAGCGCCAAGGTCCCGCAGGGTGTCGAGCTGGCGGGCGGGGAGCTGAAGCGCTTCCGCGCCGAGCGGACGCGCATCGACCAGCTGCTGGCGGATCAGGCCAAGCCCCAGGCGCTGGCGCTGGCCAACACCGGGCTTTCCCTCCGACGCTGAGAATTTGCCTCGCGCCGGCCGCCCGGCGATGATCCCGTCATGGCCACCAACCTCACCCAGCAGTATGCCGAGCTCGTCCGCCGCCGCACGAGCGAGCTTCCGCCCGAGCCTTCGCCCGATGAGCTGAACGAGTTCCTGCGCATGCTGGGGCGCTGGCGCTCGCGCATGCTGGCCAACACCTACCTGCATCACGAGGGCGCACGGATCCGCAGCGGACCCTTCGCTGGCATGGAGTACGTGAGCCAGGCGACCGAGGGGGCGCTGGTCCCACGCCTGCTCGGCGCCTACGAATCCGAGCTGCACCCGCACATCCTGGCCTTCGCCCGCGAGGATTTGGATGCGGTGATCGACGTCGGCTGCGCCGAGGGCTACTACGCCGTGGGCCTGGCGCGGCTGATGCCGCAGGCGACCATCCACGCCTACGACATCGATCCCAAGGCCCGCGCCGCCTGCGGCGAGCTGGCCGCCCGCAACGGCGTGGCCGCGCGGGTGCGGATCGGCGAGGCCTTCGCGCCGGAAGGGTTCCAGGCCTTCGCCGGCCGCCGCGTGCTGGTGATGGTCGACGCCGAGGGCGCCGAGCTCGACGTCTTGCGACCCGAGCTGGCGCCGGCGCTGGCGGCCATGAGCCTGATCGTCGAGACCCACGACGTCTACCGCAAGGGCGCGCTCGATGAGCTGGTCCGCCGCTTCTCACCGACCCATGCCATAGAGGTCGTCCGCCAGCAGGCGAAGCTGGTGGACTACCCGGCCTGGCTGCAGGCCCTGCCCCACCTGGACCAGCTGCTGGCCGTCTGGGAGTGGCGCCAGGCGCCGACCCCCTGGCTGGTGATGCGGCCGAGGGACGGGGCGCCCGATCCGAGGCCCTAGCCTCAAATCAGTCGACAGGCTCCGCGAGCCGCCGCATGACAGGGGGAGGCGCGAGCCGGGGGCCGGATGGAAGAGGCACAGCCGAAAGCGGAGCGGGCGGCGGAGGTCTTCCTGGCCTTCCTGCGCCAAGGGCTCACCGCCTTCGGCGGCCCGGTCGCCCATCTCGGCTATTTCCGGCGGGAGTTCGTGGAGCGACGCGGCTGGCTCAGCGATGACGCCTTCGCCGACCTCCTCGCCCTCTGCCAGTTCCTGCCAGGCCCCGCCTCCAGCCAGCTCGGCATGGCGATCGGACGCCGCCGCGCCGGATGGGCCGGCCTGATCGCCGCCTGGGTCGGCTTCACCCTGCCGGCCGCCGCGGCGATGATCGCGCTGGCCTATCTGGCGCCGGCCTTTTCCCAGGCCTGGGGCGGGGGCTGGCGTCACGGCCTGAAGATCGCGGCCGCCGCCGTCGTCGCTCAGGCCCTGGTCGCCATGGCCGGCAGCCTGGCGCGCGGGCCGATCCGCGGCGGCATGGCGATCGGAGCCGCGGCGGGCCTGGTGGTGGCGCACTGCGGCCCTGCGGCGCAGATCTGCGCCCTGCTGGCCGGCGCGGGATTCGGCTGGTGGCTGCTGCGTGACACGCC
>CBJNAS010000325.1:0-4220 GCA_966434565.1 uncultured Phenylobacterium sp. | reverse complement strand
CGCGGCTCCTTGGTGACGACGCTTTTTGCTCTGGTGGGGGTGGGCCCCCCCTTGGCCGACTTCATGGGGAATGGCGGCTCTGCGGTGGTCGCGACGGCGACCGCCTCGTCCGCCGGGGCGGACAACATCGTCCAGACCGGCACGATGAACGTGACCACCGGGCCGGCGATCACGCTGAACAGCAACAACAGCGTGACCAACTCCGGGACCCTCCAGGTCCAGGACAGGAGCGGCCTGACCGGCATCCTGGCCCTGGGCGGCTTCACGGGGTCGATCACCAATGCCGGCTCGATCACCTACAACCAGAGCAGCACGGTCACCTCGACCGACTCCAACGGCGTGATCACCGGGCCCTTCGCCACCGACACCGGCCTTTTCGGCATCCGGGTCACAGGAGCGGACCCGCTCGTCGGCGGCGTCGCCAACTCCGGCTCCATCACCATCCAGGGGATCGGCTCGGCCGCCATCTCCGTCGAGGCGCCGCTGGCCGGATCGATCGCCAGCAGCGGGACCATCTCCGTCTCCGGCGACAACAGCTACGGCCTGCGCACGACAGGTCCGGTCAGCGGATCGGTGACGGTCACCGGCGCGGTCACCGCCACGGGCCAGGCGGCCCAGGCCGTCTCCCTGGGCGGGGATGTGGGCGGCGGATTGGCCATCGAAAACGCGGTGACCGCCACCGGCTATCACACCACCAGCCGCATCACGACGACGACGGCGGTCCTCAACGACCAGAACACCAATGACAAGGCCCAGGGCGGGGCCGCGGTGACCGTGGCGGGCAGCCTGGGGGCGGGCCTGCTGATCTCCGCACCCCCCGCCACGCTCAGCAGCACCGTCGCGGACGTCAACGGCGACGGCGTCGCCGATTCCGGCGAGGGGACCGGGACGGTGACCTCCTACGGGTCGGCGCCGGCGATCGTCATCGGCGCCCAGGGCCGCGACGTCACGCTCGGCGCGGTGGGGACCGGCGACAGCGCCTACGGGATCGTCATCGAGGGGACGGTGGCGGGCTCCGGCCTGCGCGACGGCGCCGCCGCCAACGGCCTGCAGATCGGCGTCGCCGGCGGCGGCGCCGTGAACGTCACGGGCGGCATCCACGTGTCGGGCGCGCTGAGCGCCACCGCCTTTTCGGCCGACGCCACCGCCCTGCATCTCCTGAGCGGCGCCTCGGTTCCGCTGCTGGACAACGTCACGGTCGTCAGCGCGGCCGTGACCGGCGAGACCGCCAATTCGGCGAACGCCGTCGTGGTGGACAGCGGCGGCGCCCTGACCACGATCAAGAACGGCGGCGCGATCTCGGCGGTGGTCGTGGGCTCCAGCGGCTCGGCGGGCGCCATCATCGACAAGGCGGGCTCGCTGACCCGGTTGGAAAACACCGGGACCATCTCCGCCTCCGTGACCCAGGCGTCCGGGTCGACGATTCCGGTCACGGGGAAGGCCGTCGCCATCGACGACTCCGCCAACACTGCCGGCTTCACCCTGTGGAGCTACCAGAGCCCGGGCGTGGCCACGGCGCCGTCGATCACCGGGGCGGTGAAGCTGGGCGCCGGGAATGACACCGTGGACGTCGAGGCGGGCGCCCTGACCGGCGACCTTTCCTTGGGCGCCGGCGCTAACACCCTGACGGTGAACGGCGGCGCGACAGTGACGGGGGCGCTCACGGCCGACGGCGGGACAGTGGCCCTGTCCGTGGGCGCGGGCACGCTGCAGATCAACAGCGCCAACACCTTGCAGCTGACCAGCCTGAACCTGGGCTCCGGCTCCACCCTGGTGCTGACGGCCGACCCGGCGGCGGGCGCCGCCACCCGGTTCGACGTCAGCGGCGCCGCGACCATCGCCAGCGGGGCGAAGCTCGACCTTAGGATCACGTCGATCGCCAGCGGCAGCCAGGCCTTCACCCTGGTGCAGGCGGGCCAGCTGAGCGGCGCGGCCGACATCAGCTTCCTGTCCAGGACGCCCTACCTCTACGCCGCGAGCGTGGCGACCGACGACGCGGCGGGAACCATCACGCTCACCCTGGCGCGCAAGACCGCCGCCCAGCTGAACCTGCCCGGCTCCATCGCCGCGGCCTACGAGCCGGTGATCGCGGCCGCCAGCGGCGACCCCGGCCTCAGCCAGGGCCTGCTCACCCCCACCGATCGCGGGAGCTTCACCGCGGCCTACAACCAGCTGCTGCCGGAGCATTCGGGCGGGCTCTTCCAACTGGTGCGGGCCGGAGTGGAGGCCTTCGGCCGGCCGCTGGACGACCGCCAGGCGCCCGAGGGCGGCGGCGCCTGGGTCCAGGAGGTCAACGTCGTGGCCTACGCCCAGGATCGCGACGCCCTGCCCGGCTACCGCGCCTGGGGCGTGGGCCTGATCGGCGGCTTCGAGCTGCCGGCGACCCCGGTGGGCGTATTCGGCGCGACGATTGGCGGCTTCTCCGGCGAACTGCGGCCGCACGATTCCGACCCCAACGACGACGCCATCGCCAACCTGGTCGAGGTGGGCGGCTACTGGCGCGCCACCGTGGGCCGGTTCGCCGTCAACGCCAGGGCGGCGGGCGACTATCTGATGGCCACCGACCACCGTGTGGTGAACTATGCGTCCGGTGGGACCACCCTGTTCGACGCCACAGCCACGGGCCACTGGTCCGGCTGGGGCGTCACCTCGCGCGTGCGGGCGAGCTACGAGCAGCGGCTGGGCGATGCGGTCTATCTGCGGCCGCAGGTCGGCGTCGACTACCTGCGGCTGTCCGAGGGCGCCTACACCGAGGGCGGCGGCGGCGCGATCGACCTGGCGGTGGGAAGCCGCACCACCTCCGAGCTCGCCGGCTTCGCCGGCCTGGCCGTGGGCGCGGAATTCGGCGACCAGGGCGCCTCATGGGGGCCCGAGCTGCTGGTGGGCTACCGCGACGTGGTGGGGCATGGCGAGGGGGCCACGAGCGCGCGCTTCCTGAGCGGCGGGGGGAGCTTCACCGTCGGTCCCGACCCGATCAAGGGCTCCGGCCTCGTCGCCCGTGGCGCGCTGAAAAGCGAAAGCGCCTGGGGCGCCGTGGCGCTGGAGGGCGGGGCCGAGACGCGCGACAGCCTGAACATCTACGACCTCAAGCTGGCGGTGCACCTGCTGTTCTGAGATGGGTCGTGGGGGAAATCGGCCTTCAGTCCGCTGTCTTCTGGATGAAGACCTGGGTGTTCGGCATGCCGCGGACGATCTTCATCTTGTCCGCATAGATGGTGGTGAAGGCGTCCAGCGCGATCTTCGGGCGGCCCAGGGTGCGATTACCGCCCCAGCGGGGGTCGTCCCAGAGATAGTCGTCGCAGATGATGACGCCGCCCGGCTTCACCAGGTCGAAGCCGGTCACCAGGTCGCGCAGCACGGTGGGCGCGTCATGGCCGCCGTCGACGTACAGCAGGTCCGCGCGCCCGCCGCGCGCCAGCAGCGCCCGCAGCGCGTTCTGCGACCAGTCCCGCAGCACCTCGATCTGCGCGCGGTTGGGCAGCTCGCCGATGTTGCGCAGGAACAGCTGGTAGCGCTCGTCGCCGCCCTGGCCGTCCGGCCAGGCGTCTATGCAGTAGAGCCGGCTTTGCGGCGACAGCAGCAGGTTCTGCATGATCCACCAGGCCGAGGAGCCCTCGTAGCTGCCGACCTCGACGAAGGTCCAGGCGCGGTTGGTGTCGAAGGCGGCGCGCTCGAAGAAGAAGTGCCGCCAGGCCGCCTCGTAGGCCTGATGGTAGTTCGTGAACTGTGGCATGCGGCCAGATAGCAGTCCGGCGCGGGCGCGCACAGCCTTCGCGCACGGCCGGCCACGCCGGCTTCATGGATGACAGGCTCGGCCGCGTCCGCTATCGGAGCCCACCGTAATCCAGCCCCGGGGCCCCAGTTTTGAACGAAGCCGATCAGGAACAGGGATGGGCGACGGCCAAGACCCTCGCCGAGGCCCTGCCGTACATCCAGATCTACGACCGCGAGACGGTGGTCATCAAATACGGCGGCCACGCCATGGGCGAGGAGCAGGTGGCCAAGCTGTTCGCCGCCGACGCCGTGCTGCTGAAGATGCTGGGCCTCCACCCGGTGGTGGTGCACGGCGGCGGCCCGCAGATCTCCGCCTGGCTAGCCAAGGCGGGCGTGAAGTCGACCTTCGTCGACGGTCTGCGCGTCACCGACGAGGCCACCATGGAGGTCGCCGAGATGGTGCTGTCCGGCGCCATCAACAAGGAGATCGCCAGCTGGATCACCCA
>CBJNAS010000324.1:0-4226 GCA_966434565.1 uncultured Phenylobacterium sp. | reverse complement strand
CACCGCCGAGGCCCTTCGCGCCTGACGGCCCGAAGCGCGCCGGACAGGCGCTGGTCACGCCCTATGCGGCTTTGACCTCATCTTCGGCGTGGCTGCACGCGCTGGCCCGGCCCGCAAGAAAATGGGGAGAGGCGTGACGCCTCTCCCCAGTGGTCGGCGGCAATGCGGGAGGTCGTATCGCCGCCCTGTTCAGGCGTAATCAGACGTCAGAATTTGGCTCTGAGCGTCACGTGCCACTCCGCCGGAGGGCTGTCGGACCCGAACACGAACCGGAGGCGAAGTTGGTCGAGCCGTTCGTGAGGTAGCGCTTGTCCGTGACGTTCGAGCCGCCGACGATCAACGAATACCGGTCTCCTGACGCCTCGTAGCGCAGGTTGAGGTCGAGAAGATCCAGGGTCGGACGACGCAGCAGGTTGAGGCTGTCGTTGAACACGCGGCGGAGATCTTCCGCCAGCGATATGACTTGGCTTTATCGACAACGATCTGGCGCGCCGCTGAAGCGGCGCTGGCCGGAGGGTTGGGAAGAGCCCCATCAACCGCGTTGATGCCTACGATCAACGCCGTGGAGCTCCGCGCGGTGAAGGTGGACTCCTAGATTGTCGCCCAACAATCCCGGGAGACTTCCATGCGCAAGACGCACCTGGCGATCGCCGCCGCCCTTCTATCCCTGTACGGAACATCGCCGACATTCGCCCAGCCGACGCCTAGTCCCGCGCCGCAGGTCGCCTTGCAGGGGGCGGACTTCTATCGCTTCCGCGTGGGGTCGGTCACGGTCACGGCCCTGTCCGACGGCACCGTACCACAAGACCTGCACGTCCTGCTGAGGGGCTCAACCCAGTCGAGGACGGATGCGCTGCTCGATGACAGCTTTCTGCGCAATCCGATCGAGGCTTCGATCAACGCCTTTCTGATCGCCTTGTCGGACCGCTTGGTGCTGGTCGACACCGGCTCGGGCGAGCTCTTCGGTCCAGGAAACGGCGGCAAGCTTATCGCCAGCCTGGCAGTGGCTGGCTATCGGCCGGAGCAGATCAGCGACATCCTGATCACCCACGTTCACACCGATCACAGCGGCGGACTCGTCCATGGGGGCAAGATCGCCTTTCCGAATGCGACAGTCCATGTCGGCAAGCCTGACGTCGACTTCTTCCTCGATCCTTCAAACGCCGCCAAAACAGGCTATGACCACAAATACTTTGACGAGGCGATCACGACGCTGAAGCCCTATGTGGATGCCGGGAAGGTCGCCGCCTTCTCAGGCATGACCGAAGTGGTCCCGGGCATCACGGCGACACTTCATCCCGGCCATACGCCCGGTAGCGCCTTCTACACTCTCACGAGCCAAGGCGAGCGGGTTACCTTCATCGGCGACATCATCCACGTCGCCTCGGTCCAGTTCCCCGACCCCAGCGTGACCATTGTCTATGACGTGAACCCGAAGGCCGCCGAGGCGACGCGCCAGCAGGCCTTCTCGGAGTTCGCCAGCGACCGCGAGCTCGTTGCGGCTCCGCACCTGCCGTTCCCCGGCGTCGGCCATGTCCGCCGTTCGGGCAAGGGCTACCAGTGGGCGCCTGTCGAGTACGGCAACCGGTAGGGGGATGACATGCGCCTGACCTCCTTGATGGCTTCGTTGACGGCGCTCGCCGCCGTTTCGCTTTCAACGAGCGTAGCCGCGCGCGAGGCGGAACTCGCCCCTGCGACCCTTGCCGAGCGGCCCGTCGACAAGGGCCTGGGTTATCAGCTGGTCAGCGAACTCGTCACCCAGTTTGGCGCACGTCCCGCGGGTTCGCCCGCGGATCACGCGGCGGGCAACTGGCTGGAGTCTCAGCTGAAGGCGCTCGGCTTCGATCGCGTCGGCGTCGAAACCTTCCCGGTCAAGCGCTGGTCGCCAGGAACATCCAGCGTCACCATCACCAGTCCCAATCCCCAGAGCCTCGTGGCCACGCCGCTCGGAGGCCTCGTAGCGGGTCCGCCGGTCGAGGCGCCGGTGGCCGCGTTCGCATCCTATGCTGATTTCCTCGCCGCGCCCGCTGACTCGATCCATGGCCGGATCGTGGCCGTGCTGGAGCCGCTGCCGCGCACGGAAGACGGGAGCGGCTACCTCCGGATGGCCGTCATCCGAGGGGCCGGGCCGAGCGAGGCTATGAAGCGTGGCGCGGTCGGGTTTGTAATGCGCTCGCTCGCCACGCACCGGAACCGCATCGCCAGCAGCGGCGCGACGACGCCTCTGCCACGACCGTTCCCCGCCTTCACCCTGTCGCCGCCGGACGCGGAGCAGCTCGGTCGGCTTGCGGCGCAAGGATCCGTCACGCTGCGGCTAGAATCATTCGCGGGCTGGATCGGCTCGGGAACCTCGCAGAACGTCATCGCTTCCGTTCCCGGGCGAGATCCGAGGGCGCCTGCCATCCTGATCTCGGCGCATCTCGACAGTTGGGAGCAGGGGACCGGCGCGATCGACAACGGCTTCGGCGTCGCCACGGTGATCGCCGCCGCCAAGAGGATCCGGGACCTGCCGGAGCGTCCGCTGCGGACCATCAGGGTCGTCATCTTCGACGCCGAGGAGGTGTCGCAGCCCGATCCCGTGAAGAACTTCGCCGGCGCGCGGGCCTACCTCCGCCTGCACCAGGCGGACGAGCCGCGCCTCGTCCTCGCCGGCGAAAGCGACTGGGGCGACGGGCGGGTGATGCGCTTGCGCTATCCCGGCGCGGGGGACGCCCGCCTGCAGCGTAACCTGAGCGAGGCGCTCGCGCCGCTCGGCGTGACGGTGGTTCCCGAGATGCGTGAAACGGGCACGCCTGACGTCAACGTGCTCGCCGAGGCCGGCGTCCCGTTGTTCCGCCTCGACCAGGACGCAACCGAGTTGTTCGACACCCACCACACGCCGAACGACACGCTTGCGATGCTCGACCGCGACGCGCTGGAACAGAACATCTCGGCCTGGGCCGTCTCCCTGTGGCTGCTCGCTAACCGACCCCGGATCAGCGGCGCCCCGTAGCGCTGGCCGCGGCGAACAGCAGCTCGCGCAGCCAGTGGTGCGCAGGGTCATCCCGCACGCGGGGGTGCCAGAAGGCCGCCAATTCGGCGGCGCCAAGCTCCAGCGGCGGCTCGAACAGGTCCAGGGTATCCTCGAACCGACCGAGGAACCGGCTCGGCAAAGTGCATAGATAGTCGCTGGAACCGATGATGGTCGGCGCCAGCGCATAGTTCTGGATCGACAACGCCACGCGCCGTTCGCGGCCGAGGGTGGCCAGAGCCGCGTCGACCTGGCCGAAGAAGCCTCCGCCATCCGCCGAAACCAGCAGATGTTCGGCGGCGCAGAAGGCGTCGAGGTCGAGCGGCGCCTTACCGCGCGGATGGTCCTTACGCTGCGCCGTCAGGAAGCGGTCGTTGAACAGCGTCCGCGTCAGCCAGGCGCTTTGCGCCAGCCCTCGGTTGCCGATGCAGATATCCACTTCACCAGCCTCCAGCCGATCGGCCAGGGCTTGCGCACTTGGCGGCGCGATGAGCACGAGTCGCGCCGACGGGGCCGACGCCGCCATGCGCGGAACGAGGTCGGGCGTCAGCATCACCGCGGGAATTTCGTGAAGCGCGATGGTGAAGGTCCGGCGGGTGTTCGCCGGGTCGAAATCGGCCACAGGCCCGAGCATCTCGCCGATCGCCTCGAGCACTCGGGCCAGGGCTGGCTTAAGCGCCAGTGCGCGTGGCGTGGCGAGGACGCCCCGTCCGTCCGGCGAAGGCAGGAATAACCGGTCGTCGAAGATCTCACGCAGGCGGGCGAGCCGCGCCGACATGGCGGACTGTCGCACGCCCAGGCGTTGTGCGGCGCGGGTGACGTTCGATTCGGCCAGGAGCGCGTCAAGCGTGAGCAGCAGATCGGCGTCGAGCCGTCGTAGCTGGTCGAGATGCATGCGGTCCTCTAACCTCGCCGAGCGCGCTGCACGCCTTGTGCAATCAGCTTGCGACAATATGCACGCGCTCGTGATCTCGCCAAAAAAGATCGGCAAATCAGAAGCGTAGATTTTTGCCGCTTAGCCTGACGGTATTTCGCCCCTGGGTGCGAATAGGACCCCGAAATATCAAAGCCGTACGCTCATGGGAAATGATCGGCGCAATCGCGGCCGCGCCGACGGTAACGTCAGGACCTGGGCGGAGGCGGTGAACCGGGCCGAATTGGATCTCTCGGCCGTCACGGTGATTGAACTCGAGCGCGGTGTCCTTCTCATCGAGCG